>JBGPNG010000272.1:0-3949 GCA_041487395.1 Dongiaceae bacterium | reverse complement strand
TTTAAGGTCTGCCGGACGCCAATTAATATTCGTGCGGGGGTGCGGCTGGCGTTGTGCTGGGGGCGGCTCCCTCGGGAGCCGCCGCTTTTCTTTGCCGCCGGGCTAAGCGAAGCCGACGACGATCTTGCCGAACTGCTCGCCCTTATCGAGCTGGTTGAGGGCCCCGATGCCTGCCGAAAAAGGGAAGACCCGATCGACGATGGGCACGATCCGATGCTCGGCGACGAATGCCACCATGCGCTTGAATTCCACGGCATTGCCCATGGTGGTGCCGCGGATCGAGCGCCAGTTGAGAAACAGGGGAACCAGGTCGGTTTCCACCACATCGCCTCCCGTCGATCCATAGACGACGATCCGCCCGCCGCGCGCCAACGCCGCCAGAGATTGGGCCCAGCTTGGCCGGCCGACGTTTTCGATCACCACAGCGGCACCTGCTCCGGCAGTGAATTCGAGAACTAGTTCGGCCCAGGATCCCGCACTGTCGAGGGCGAGATCGGCCCCGAGCTCAAGGGCTCGGCGGCGCTTGTTTGCATCGCGCGACGTGGCGATAACCCTGGCGCCTGCCGCTTTGGCCAAGAGCATGGTTTGCAGAGCGGTGCCGCCGCCGATGCCGCCGATGACGCAGGTCTGACCCGCGCGAAGCTCGCCGACGCTGAAAAGCGCGCGAAAGCCGGTGAGGCCCGACAGCGGCAAGGCGGCTGCCTGATGCCAATCCAGGTGATCGGGCTTGCGGGCCAGTTGGACAGTGGGAATGCGCAGGCGCTGCGCCAAAGTCCCATCCCTCGGCAGGCCGAGAATCTCGAAGCCCCGGCTCGGTGCGATAGCGTCGTCCGGCCAATTCAAGCTGGGATTGACAATGACCTCGTGACCGAGCTGCCAGCCCGCGACGCCAGGGCCGATCTCGTCGATCACCCCGGCCCCGTCGGAGCCCAGTACGGCCGATGGCCCGTCCGTCTTCCAACCGCGGCAGCACCAGAGATCGCGGTGATTGAGGGCGGCCGCCTTCAGCCGGATGACGACCTCGCCGGCCGAGGCGACCGGCTCCGGGAGATCGGCGAATTCCAGGCCTTCGAGCCCGGGACCGTGGAGGCGAATGCCGCGCATGGGCGTTTCTCTATTGTTTGTTTATCCAACATTTTCCGTGTAAATTGCAACATATTGCCGGCCGAGCGCGTCGCGATGGGGCCGAACATCACGGGTTAGGACCACGATTTGTATCTTATCGGCATCGATATCGGAACGCAGAGCCTGAAAGCGGTCGTCCTGAACGAGGGGCTGCAGCCGCTGGGCGCTGCCGCCCAAACCTATCAGCCCGTATTTCCAAAGCCGCTCTGGGCCGAACAGGATTCCGCTCTCTGGCTCTCCGCGCTGCGCCCGGCCATCGCGGGCGCTCTCGGCGCCGCCAGAATCAAAGCGGGTGACATCGGCGCCCTCGGGCTTGCCGGGCAGCTCGATGGTTGCCTGCCGGTCGATCGCCATGGAGCCGCCCTCGGCCCCTGCCTGATCTGGATGGACCGGCGGGCGGGCGCGGAAATCGAGGGGATCGCCTCGGGCGCGGTCATGGAGAAGGGCGGCGTCGTTCTGGACGCTTCCCACATGGGGGCGAAGATCCGCTGGCTGAAGCGTCATCATTCCGAGGCCGCTGCCATCCGGCGATTCCATCAGCCGGTCTCCTATGTCGTCTCGCGGTTGACTGGGCGCCATGTGTTCGACCATGCGGTGGCATCCACGACCATGCTCTACAATCTGTGGGAAGGCGGGCTCGACCCGGCGCTTTGCGCCGCCTTCGACATCGATCCCGGCGAGCTGCCCGAGATCGATCGCTCGGAGTCCGTTGCCGGGCAACTTCATGCGGCCGGTGCGAATTTGACCGGGCTTCCCTCGGGCATTCCGGTCGCGGTCGGAACGGGCGATGATTTTTCCAATCCGCTCGGCGCCGGCGTCGTTCGCCCGGGCCGGGTCGTGGTTTCGCTGGGCACGGCCGAAGTGGTGGGCGCTGTGCATGGCGAGCCGGTCATCGACCGCGGCGCGCTGGTCGAAACCCATGGCTATGCCGCGGGGCGGTTTTTCATTGAGAATCCGGGGTGGCTTTCGGGCGGCGCGCTTGCCTGGCTCATCCGGACCTTGCGGCTCGACGGCGTGGCCGAACTCGACGCCCTTGCGGCTCTGGCGCCGGCCGGTGCCGCGGGCGTGACATTCTTCCCCGGACTTTCCGGGGCGATGGCGCCCGAATGGATCGCGGAAGCCCGCGGCGCCTTCTATGGCCTGACGGCGGCCCATGGCGCGGCCCATATGGCCCGCGCCGTGCTCGAGGGCTGTGCCTTCGCCATGCGCGACGTGGTCGAACGACTCGATGCCCTTGGGCTCGATACGGCGCAGCTGTTGCTGGTGGGCGGCGGCGCCAAAAGCCGCCTCTGGGGCGAAATCCGCGCCGATCTGGTTCAGCGCCCCGCCCAGGTTTCGAGCCTCGCCGATGCCTCGCCGGTGGGGGCGGCTTTGCTGGCTGCGGTTGCCGCGGGACTCGAACCGTCTCTCGACGCGGCAGCGAAGCGCATTGGCGCCCCGGCGGCCGCCATCGATCCAAACCCGGCCAATCGAGGAACCTATGACGAGGCCTACGGCTGCTATCGTCGCTTGTTCGAATCGTTGAAGCCGATGTTCCGCGGGGCCGGCGGTTCATGAGCAAGGAATTGTTGACCAGGCTGCTCGCCGGGACCCTGCCGGATCCGGATGGATCCGGCCCGTTGTCGGTGCCGGTCCGTGCGGTCGAGATCGCGCCCAGCTTGGCCGGCCGCGAAGCATCCCTGGTCGCGGCTCTCGGCCTGGGCGCGCGTCTTGCCGTCGTTTCCGATGGCGCGACCCGGCGCGCGCTGGGCGCGCGCGTTGCCGCGGCCTTGGGTCAGGGCAGCGAAGTCGTGTTCGACAAGGCGCCGGCGGCGGATATGGCGACGGTCGAGCAGTTGCGCTTGCGGACGAAGGGAAGTGATGCGCTGGTCGCCGTCGGCTCCGGCACCATCAACGATCTGTGCAAATACGCCTCGTTTCTCGACGGCAAGCCTTATGCCGTTTTCGGCACGGCGCCCTCGATGAACGGCTATACCTCGGTCAGTGCCGCCATCACCGAGCACGGCCACAAGAAGTCGCTGCCGGCTCATGTGCCGCTCGGCGTTTTCCTCGATCTCGAGGTCCTGTCCCGCGCGCCCATCCGCATGATCCGCTCGGGCCTTGGCGACAGTATCTGCCGGCCGACGGCCGAGGCCGATTGGCTGTTGGCCCATTTGTTGTTCGATCGGCCCTATCGGACCGCACCGTTCAGACTTCTCGCCGGCGACGAGGGCAGGCTGCTGGCGAACGCCAAGGCGCTGGTTTCCGGCGATATCGGCGCGATGGAGATCCTCGCCCGCACCTTGGTCCTCTCCGGCCTGGGCATGACCATCTGCGGTGGCAGCTATCCGGCGAGCCAGGGCGAGCATTTGATCAGCCATTACATCGATATGCTGGGCGATCCGGCCTGGCCCGCCTCGTTTCATGGCGAGCATGTCGCGGTGACGACCCTCACCATGGCACGACTTCAGCAGGAGACGATGGCTGGCGGGAACCCGGTGCTCCAACCCACGTCCATCGACGAAGCGGAACTGATTCGTCATTTCGGGGCGGAACTGGGGACCTCCTGTTGGGAAGGCTTCGCGAAAAAGCGGCTCGACGGCGGCCAGGCGCGGGAGCTCAATCGAAAGCTCGCGGGCGAGTGGCCGGAGATTCGGCGTCGCATTGGGGCGGCAACTAGACCCCTGGCCGAACTCGAGGCGGCCCTGCACGCCGCCGGTGCCCCGACCCGCAGTACCGAGATCGGCGTGCCGCGGGAATTCTATCGTCGGGCGGTGCTGCATGCCCGCGAGATTCGCGATCGCTATACCTTTCTGGATCTCGCCGGCGATGCGGGAAGCTTGGC
>JBGPNG010000271.1:0-3961 GCA_041487395.1 Dongiaceae bacterium | reverse complement strand
TGAAGCGCCGCGACGGCTATTGGGGCAAGAAGGCGGCCCTCGACGAAGTGCAGTTCATCGACAATGGCGACGATCCGGCGGCTGCGATCGCGGCCCTCGCCTCGGGCCAAGTCGATGGCATGATGGAGGCCTCGACCTCGCAATATGCCGCGTTGCAGAAGATGCAGAAGGACCCCGGCGTCGTCATCCATCGGGTGACGACGGGTCAGACGGCCGTCGCCCGCATGCAGCAGGATAAGGATCTTTTCAAGGATCCGCGAGTCCGCAAGGCCATGCGTCTGGCGATCGATACCCGCAAAGTGCTGCAGATCGCCCATCTGGGCCTCGGCGCCCCGGCGGAACATCACCATGTCGCCCCGGTCCATCCCGAATACTACAAGCTGCCCTTCATGAAGCAGAACATCGCCGAAGCCAAGAAACTACTGGCCGCGGCGGGCAAGCCGGATGGCTTCGACTGTGAGATCTTCGCCAAGAAGGATCCGGACTGGGAAGCCATCGCCGTCGGGGCCATGGTCAACATGTGGAAGCAGATCGGCGTCAAGGTGAAGATGAATGTCCTGCCGTCGGCCCAGTATTGGGACCATTGGATGATTGAGCCGTTCTCCTTCACCAACTGGACGCATCGTCCGCTCGGCACCATGGTGCTTGGCCTTGCCTATAGGACGGGCGTGCCGTGGAACGAGTCGCACTTCGACAACCAGAGATTCAACGAGCTTCTGGCCAAAGCCGAGGCGACGATCGACGTCGAGAAGCGCCGCGCGATCATGAAGGATATCGAGGAGCTGATGCAGGAGGAGGGCCCGATCGTGCAGCCGCTCTGGCGCGCCGTGTTTACCGGCATGAACAAGAAGGTCAAGGGCTTCAAGATGCATCCGACGAGCTATCTCTTTGCCGAGGAGTGGTCGCTCTAAGATCGCGATTCGCGGTTTCGTCGAAACGGGCGCCTTCCGGGGCGCCCGTTTTCTTTGACCCACAAACGGCCGTTGCTTGTCTGCAAACGTCATTGGAGAACTGATCAGGGGACGATCACCCAGCAAAACCTGTCGCCGCCATGCAGTAACCACTTGATCCAAGCGGGGATTGCGTGTTTCCTAACTTCAATCAAGAAAAGTTGCGAGCCGCCAGGAAGGCGACCGCACCACAAGACTGGATCAACAGGCAGTCGACCGAAACGGGGGGCTAACCGCCGGCGGTCCGGGGAAGTGCGGGAGACGATGTTCAATTTCTTCGCTAAGCGGTTCGGCTATATCATCATTACTATGGTGGCCGTTTCGCTGCTGATCTTCGTCTTGAACGAATATTCGCCCGGTCAGGTCGCTCGCAAGATTCTCGGGCCCTATGCCGAAGAGAACTCGGTCGCGATCCTGACCGAGCAGATGGGGCTCAATCGCCCGGTGCTGTTGCGTTACGTGGAATGGCTCGGCCAAATCCTGCGCGGCGATCTCGGCAAGTCGACGCTGTGGGGCACGAACGTCAATGACATCATCTGGGATCGCCTGCTGCACACACTGATCATCGCCTCCCTGGCTTTTGCCGTCATCGTGCCCGCCTCCATTGTTCTGGGTGTGACGGCTGGCATGCGCGAGGGGTCGCGTCTCGACCGGTCAATCTCGGTCGCGAGCATTGTCACCGCCTCGGTGCCGGAATTTGCTTCGGGTGTCTTCCTGCAGACCATATTCGTGATCTGGCTCGGCCTTTTGCCCGGCACCTCGCCGCTGGACGCCAGCGGGGGCTGGTCCATCGCGTCGCAACTCGTCCTGCCGGTTTCCATCATGGTGCTCTATGACATAGGCTACGTAGTGCGCATGGTGCGCGCGTCTATGGTCGAGACGATGACGCGGCCATACATCCGCACGGCCGTCCTTAAGGGCCTGAAGTTCCGGGATGTGGTCATGAAGCATGCATTGCGCAATGCGATGATCACGCCCTTCACCGTCATCCTTCTCCAGATCAATTATCTGGTAACTGGAGTCATTGTGGTCGAGGCGGTCGTGGGTTACCCCGGCTTCGGGCGCATGATGCTGGATGCCGCCCTCAACAAGGATATCGCCGTCATCGAGGCCGGATCGTTGTTTGCCGTCCTGGTAACCGTGATGACGCAGATCGCCGGCGATTTCGGCTATATGCTGCTTAATCCGCGCATCCGATTTTCATAGGCAGGGGCGGGGCATGGCGGTCGACGCGGTCAAGAAACAAGAAAGCGCCATCTGGCGCTTCCTGAAGCGCGTGGCGCTGCTGCGCGAATCCCCCGTCGGCATGATCGGCGCCGCCCTCGTGCTGTTCTGGATCCTTGTGGCGATCTTCGCCCCCCTGATCTCGCCCTACGATCCGAATGAGAACTATGTCGACGACTACGGCAATTGGGGACCGTCGGCTGTATACTGGCTTGGGCGCGACAATCAGGGCCGGGACATTCTCTCGCGCCTGATCTGGGGCTCGCGCATTGTGCTGACGGTGGGCCCCATCGCCACCTCCAGCGCCTATGTCGTCGGCTGTGCCATGGGTCTGCTTGCCGGCTACTATCGCGGTTGGGTGGATGTTGTCATGAGCCGGACCGCGGACATCATTCTCTCCTTCCCGGTCATCATCCTCTACCTGATCATCATCTCGGTCTTCGGCCCCTCAGCCTTAAACATCGTGCTGGCGGTCACGGTGATTGCTTCGCCTCAGGTGGCGCGCATCGTGCGGGGCCTGACGCTTGAGTTGCGCGAGCGTGACTATGTCGCGGCCGCCAAGATGCGCGGCGAATCCGCCATCTACATCATGCTGGTCGAAATCATGCCGAACGCGCGCGGACCGCTGATCGTCGATGCGTGCTTGCGCATGGGCTACACGACCATCGCCATCGGGGTGCTGGGTTTCCTCGGCCTCGGCCTGCCGCCGCCCGATCCGGACTGGGGCGGCATGGTGAAAGACACCTATGACATGATGTCGAGCTTCCCCCATATGTCGCTGTTCCCTTGTGCGGCCATCAGCTCTCTGGTCGTGGGGTTCAATCTCTTGTCTGACGGCCTGCGCGAAATCAGCATGAGGGATTGATTCGATGCCTCCGGTCCTCGAACTCGACAACGCCCGCATCTCATATTTTACCCGCGCGGGCGAGATCAATGTCGTTCCGGGTGTTTCCTTCAAGCTGGAACAAGGCGAGGCGATCGGCCTGGTCGGCGAATCCGGCTGCGGTAAATCGACTGTCGCCTTCGCTGTGATGAATTATTTGAGCGGTGTGGGCCGCCTGACCAGCGGGCGGATTCTGTTCGAAGGCCGCGACATGAGCCAGATGTCGGCCGACGACCTGCGCAAGATCCGCGGCGGCCGCATGGCCATGGTCTACCAGGACCCGATGTCGAGCCTGAACCCGGTCATGATCATCGGCCGCCAGCTCATGGAAGTGCCGATGATCCATCAGGCGGCAAGCGAGAGCGATGCAAGGAAACGCGCCCTCCAGATGCTGGGCGAGGTCAATCTGCCGGACCCGGAGAGCATCTTCGACCGCTATCCCCATCAGCTTTCGGGCGGACAGCAGCAACGCGTCGTGATCGCCATGGCGCTGATGGCCGAGCCCTCGTTGCTGCTGATGGACGAGCCGACCACGGGCCTCGACGTGACCGTGGAGGCGGCCGTCCTCGATCTCGTGCGCCGGCTGCGCGAGAAACACAATTCCTCGATCGTCTTCATCAGCCACAACCTGGGCACCGTGGTTCGCATCTGCGATCGGATCGGCGTGATGTATGCCGGCGAGCTGGTCGAAGAAGGGCCGATCGGCGAGGTGTTCCGCCATCCGAGCCATCCCTATACGCGCGGCCTGCTGAATTGCATCCCGGTGCTGGGCAGCAGCAAGACTTCCGCCGCTTTGGCGCCGATCCCGGGCCAGGTGCCGCCGACCCTCAACCGGCCGCAAGGCTGCATCTTCGCCTCGCGTTGCACCTATGTGGAAAAGCCGCGCTGCACCGCGGCGCCGATC
>JBGPNG010000270.1:0-3962 GCA_041487395.1 Dongiaceae bacterium | reverse complement strand
GGCCGTCATCGATGCGGTCGATCTGGTCGGTCCTTCCGTGGTCCATATCCGCATCGAGGGGGCCGGTGGCACGCCGCGGGGCAGCGGCTCCGGCGTCATCGTCGCGCCGGATGGCCTCGTTCTGACAAACAGCCATGTGGTTCATCGCGCCCCGGCCATCTCCGTCGCCACCCGGGACGGCCGGCTGATGCCGGCGCGCCTGCTGGGCGACGATCCCGATACCGATCTGGCGCTGATCCGCGTCGATCCGGCGGCGACCGTGCCGGCGGCGCGCCTCGGCGATTCCCAGCGGCTTCGCGTCGGCCAGCTCGTGGTCGCCATCGGCAATCCGCTGGGATTCGAATGCACCGTGACCGCGGGGGTCGTCAGCGGCCTCGGCCGCAGCTTGCGCGCACGCTCGGGCCGGCTCATGGATGACGTGATCCAGACCGACGCCTCGCTCAACCCCGGTAGTTCGGGCGGACCTTTGGTGACCAGTACGGGCGAGGTGATCGGCATCAACACGGCCATCATCATGGGCGCGCAGGGCATCTGTTTTGCCGTCGCCAGCAACACGGCGCGCTTCGTGCTTGGCCATCTCATTCGCTATGGCCGGGTGCGGCGCAGCGTCATCGGCATCGCCGGGCAGCATACCCCCATCGCCCGCAAGGTCGCCCGCTACCACGGGCTCGATCAGGCGAGCGGCGTGCGCGTCGGCGGCCTGGAAGCGGACGGACCGGCAGCTCGCGCAGGTTTGACCGTGGGCGATATTCTGGTCGCCATCGAAGGCAAATCGGTCGGCGGCGTCGACGATCTCGTCCGGCTGCTGACCGACGAGCAGGTCGGCCGGCCCACGCAACTCACGCTGTTGCGCGGCGTCGAACTCAAGAAACTGACGGTCGTGCCGGTGGAGCGCAGCGCGAGTTAGATCACGCTCCCCGGCAAAACGACGCCGAGCCATATCGCGGCGTAGTGACAACCGGCGGCGATCAGGACCAAGCCGTGCCAGATGGCGTTGTGATAGCTGAGGCGCCGCCACAGATGGACCGGCACGCCAAGGCTATAGACCAGGCCGCCGATCGCCAGCAGCAGGATTGCCGGCGGGGCAACTAAGGCGAATAGCGGCGGGCTCACCACGACGATGCACCAGCCGAGCAGCAGATATGCGGCGAGTTGCAGCCGCTCATGCCGGCGCGGTGCCGCAAGGGCGAGGGCAGCACCGCTGCCGGCAATCAGCCAGACGAAACTCAACATTCCCCAGCCCCAGCCGCCGCCGATCCGGTTCAGCAGGAAAGGCGTATAGCTGCCGGCGATCATGATGAAGATGGCGGCATGGTCGAAACGGCGCAGACGCTCCTTGCGGCGCGACGGCGTGGTCATATTGTAGAGCGCCGAGCAACTCAGCATGGCAAGCAAGCCAAAACCATAGACCCCGATGCCCAGGTCGAGCCGGGGGCTATCGTTGGGTAGAGCTGCGGCCAGCAATGCGATGACTGCCGCGATCCCGGCCGCGATGCCGACCACGTGGACGCAACGGTCGGCGATCTGCTCGCCGCGCCGATAGGCGGGAAATTCCGGCAACACGGCGGAGGAGGGTGGATTCATTCGTGGGATGTCGGCGCGGATCGGCGATCCGGCAAGGCCTGTCCCCAGCTCATTGCCATCGGCTATTGCATGAACGAGCCATGGGAGACGACCAACGACTGGCCGCTCAGCGCATGGCTCTCGAATGAGGCGAAGAAGAGACAGGCGGCGGCGACATCGGCCACGGTGGTGAACTCGCCGTCGACCGTCTGTTGCAGCATGACATTCTTGACTACATCCGCCTCGGAGATGCCGAGCGTCTTGGCCAATTCCGGGATTTGCTTTTCCACGAGCGGCGTGCGCACGAAACCGGGGCAGACGACATTGGCCCTCACACCATGGGCGGCTCCTTCTCTGGCGACCACTTTGGCGAGGCCGGCCAGGCCATGCTTGGCCGCGACATAAGGCGCTTTCAATACGGCGGAATCCTTGGAAAGGACGGAGCCCATGAAGATCACGCTGCCGCCGCGGCTCTGTTTGTACATATGACGCAGGCAAGCGCGCGTCGTCAGGAACGCGCCGTCGAGATGGATGGCCAAAAGCCTCTTCCACTCCGCAAAGGCAAACTCGACCAATGGCTTCACGATCTGGATGCCGGCATTGCTGACCAGAATGTCAATGCCGTCCAGTCGATCCGCTGCCCGATCGACGCTTGTCTCGACTTGCGCTTCGTCGGTCACATCGACGGCGAGCCCGATGGCCTTGCCGCCCGCAGCCACGATCCCCGCAGCCGCCATCTCGGCCGCCGCCTGGTCGATGTCGGCAATCGCAACCTTGGCGCCTTCCTTGGCAAAAAGCTCGGCAACCGCCCGGCCAATGCCGCTGGCGGCACCCGTGACATAGGCGGTTTTTCCGGTCAGGCGCATCGCAATATTCTCCCGATTTTTGTATCACCATCGCTTCATGGGCGCGGGTCGACAGCTATTCCCTTTTCAGCGCGAGGCGGGCCTCTTTCTGCTGCTTGCGCAGTTCGGGGTTGACCTTGGGGTAGGCGAGGTCGAGGCTTTCCAGCTTGTCGACGATGGCCGAAGCCACGACCAGCCGCGTGAACCATTTGTTGTCGGCCGGCACCACATGCCAGGGCGCTTCGGCCGTCGCCGTGTGGCGCACCATCTCTTCATAGGCTTCCATGTATTCGCCCCAGCGCCCGCGCACGGTCACATCGCCGGGCGAAAACTTCCAATGCTTCTGGGGCTCGTCGAGGCGGGCGAGGAACCGGCGCTTCTGTTCGGCCTTGGAGACATGCAGGAAGAACTTGCAGATCACGGTCCCGTTTCGCGTGAGATAGCGCTCGATGGCGTTGATGTCCTCGAAGCGTTCCTGCCAGATCTTCTTGGTGATCAAAGGTTCGGGCAGCTGTTCGCGAGCCAGGAGTTCCTTGCGCACGCGCACGACCAGCGTTTCTTCGTAGTAGGAGCGATTAAAGATGCCGATGCGGCCGCGTCGGGGCAGGCGGCACAGGCAACGCCACATGAAATCATGATCGAGATCCTCGGACGACGGCGCCTTGAAGGAATAGACCTCGCAGCCCTGCGGATTGACGCCCGACATGACATGCTTGATCGCACCGTCCTTGCCCGCGGCATCCATGGCCTGGAAGATCACCAGCACGGCCCAGCGATCCTGCGCGTAGAGCATGTCCTGCAGCTCGGCCAGGCGCTCGACGCCCTTGTGCAGCAGTTTGCGGGCTTCCTTTTCGTTGAGGTCGAGGCCGCGTGTATCTGCCGGATCGATATTCTTCAGGCGGAAGCGCTTGCCCGCCGCAATCCGATAGGGCTTGACCAGCTTGGCGTGGCTCATCGGCGCTCCTCCACCAGGGCGAGTGATCCGACGCCCCGGTTCGTACCATACCCCGCTCGAGCGGGGGCGGAAACCTCGGCGGACCGGTTAACCTCATCTCGGGGCAATCTGGCGGCAAGGTCGCGGTGACGTCGCGCCATCGTGATGGGCCGTCGAGCGCCGAGACGCGTGGCTTTCATCGCCGGGACGGCTAACATCCGCGCCGACAAATGAGACAGGGAAGATAAAAAACATGACTGCACCGCTCATCTGCACCGAAGACCAAAGTTTCTTCAGGAAGCTTTGGCATCTGGCGAAGCCGTATTGGAATTCCGAGGAGCGCTGGACAGCGCGGGGGCTTCTCGTTGCCGTCATCGGGCTGAGTCTTGCGTCGGTCTACCTCAGCGTCCTCTACAACTACTGGAACCGCGACTTCTTTGATGCCATCCAGCAAAAGAACGAGCCCAAGTTTTGGCGCCAGTTATTGCTCTATTGCCCGCTGGTGACCGCGTTCATCGTCGCTGGCGTCTCGCAATATTACCTTCAGGCGTGGCTTACAATTCGCTGGCGCCGTTGGCTTACGCGCCGATACCTAGCCAACTGGCTGGCCAACCGGAACT
>JBGPNG010000269.1:0-3963 GCA_041487395.1 Dongiaceae bacterium | reverse complement strand
CGGGGCCTGCGCCGTCGCGAGGGAAACTGGCTGTTGCTGGGGCTGACCTCGGCACCGATGCTGTTGTATTTCCTCTTTCATGCGCTCTCCGCCGAAATCCTGCCGCAATGGCCGAGTGCGGCATATCCGGTGGCGATCCTGGCCGCCGTTGCGGCTTTTGCCGCGCGGGCCGACGATCCGGCAACCCGCGCGTGGTTGCGCTGGGGTTTCAATGCCGCGCCCTGGATCGGGCTCGCCATGACAGCGGGAATGTATGTTCAGATGACCGTCGCGCCCGCCCCCGTCAGCGCCGCGCGGGACCCTTTGAGCAGGTTTGCTGGCTGGGCAGAATTGGCGCTGGACACGCGTGCCGCGGTGGCGGCCCAAAACGCCGCCTATGTCACCACCAGCGAATACGGCACCAATGCGATACTGGCCTTTTACCTGCGCGATCTCATGGTGTTTCAGGCATCAGAGGCGATCCGCTACGCGTACCTTCCGCCCGTGGATCAGGCGCGGCTTAGCGGGGCAACCGGTCTCTATCTCACGGCCGCGCGTTTCGACGATGTCGACAAGCTGCGCCGGCATTTCGATTCGGTCGAGTTGTTGTCGACGATCCAACGCAGGCGCAATGGCAATCCCATCGAACCATTCCGCATCTACAAGCTAAGTGGATACCGTGGCGGCCTACCTTATTAGGCGCTCACTTGCCGGCCAGGAGTTCGCGCGCCAGCGCTTCCCACTCTTCGCTCAAGGATAAGGCAAAGACAGGCTGGCCGGCGCGCCGATACCAGTAAGCCGCGTTCGAAGCGTCGCCTTCCTTGCGGTGGAGGTAGGCATGAACGCGATTGCCCGCGGCACCTTCCTCGGCCTGGGCGCATTCATGGGCCTTGTCCCAATCGCCCTTGGCGTCCCACCACAAGGCCTTTACGGCAGGTCCTAGTCTATCCGGCGGTTCGGCGCGGGCGATCGAATCTTTGAAGGCTTGGAATTTCATTGCGGTTGCCGGCATTCAAAGCGATGGCAATGAAGATCAAGTCGGTATGCTAGAAGCCTGCGTCAAGGATGGTGGCCGAACCGTCGTTCAAGCGCGAGAAACGAAAGGGCGTCGGATCGACGACCGGCCGTTTGCCCGTCACCAGATCGGCCATCAGCCTCCCCGCCCCAGGACCAATGCCGAAGCCATGGCCGGAAAAGCCGGTGGCGATGAAGAAGCCGGGCAAACTGTCGACTTGGGAAATGACGGGTACCGCATCGGGCGTCACATCGATCAAGCCGCCCCAGGACTCAGCCACGGCGGCATGGGCGAAGGCGGGGTGGGCGCGGCGCAGCGATGTCATCGCCTCGTTCAGGATTGGTTGATCCGGAGCAGGATCGAGTACCCTGACCCGCTCGAAGGCTGTCGTCTCCTCGGCGGACCAGCGGCGCTTCAGGGCTAATTCCGAGAAGAACCGGCGGCCGAATCGCAAGCGTAGACGCTTGCGCTCCTTGCGCAGCGCCGGCAGGAAATCGGCGAAAAAGCGGAAGCTATCCGGCGTGATCTCGGCCGTGCTGAGGCGGCCATGGGCGACGTTGTAGCCCCCGTCCAGCCGCTTGCGGAAAGCGAAATCGGATCCGGCAACGGAAGCCTCGGGACCACCCTCCATGGGCTGGGTGCGTAGTACCGATGCCAATACCTTCAGCTGCGGCAATCGGATGCCGAGATTGCCGCAGAAGAGGCGCGACCATGCCCCGCCGGCGAGTACCACCGCCTGGCAAGCGATCGGGCCGTGCTCGGTCACCACGCCCGAGACCTTGCCTGCCGCCGTTTCCACGCTGCGCACGGCGCAGGCCGTCGCTACCACGCCGCCCAGACGCTGAACCGCGCGCGCGATGGCCGGTGCCGCCTGCTGCGGCTCGGCCCGGCCGTCTCCTGGCGTATGGAGCCCGCCGGCAAAGCGCCGCGAAAACCCAGGCAGCAGGCGGGCGACGTCCGTCGCCGAAATCAGGCGCGAATCGATCTGATGGTCGCGGGCATGTTCGAGCCACGGCTCATAGGCCGCCAGCTCCTGGTCGCGGTCGGCGAGATAAAATATGCCACAGGTCCGGAAGCCGGTTTCCGCCCCCACCATCTCGTTCATCCCGCGCCATTGGCTGAGGCTCTCCAGGATCAGGGGGATCTCCCGGAAATCGCGGCCCATGGCCCGGCACCAGCCCCAATTGCGACTCGATTGTTCGCCGGCGATATGACCTTTTTCGCAGAGCGCGACGGATACACCGGCTTGCGCCAGAAAAAATGCGGTGCTGGATCCGACGATCCCGCCGCCGATTACGACGACGTCGACGCGAGCGGGAAGCGATGGCGACGAGGAAACGGGATCGACGCGCGGCGCCATGGATCACGCCGGCGGCGACGTCGGAAATAGCGCACCGCCGGGCCCAGGCTCGACTTGTGCATCTGGCATAATATCGAGCGAATTCAGATACTTACAGGGGCGGCAGGGTCTCGAGCGCTGGGCTCGCCGACCCCACCCTAATCATCCCCCCGATCGAAAGCTTATACCGCTTCCTTGAGTTCCTTGGAGGCGCGGAAGGCGACCTTCTTGCCGGCCTTGATCTTGATCTCGGCACCGGTCGCCGGGTTGCGGCCCATGCGGGCAGCACGCTTGCGCACCTGCAAGATACCCAGGCCGGTCACGCGAACGCGATCGCCCTTCTTCAGATGTTTGGTAACGAGGTCGACCAAGCTGTTCAGAAGCGCCTCGGCGTGCTTCTTCGGCACCTCATGATCATCGGCCAGCTTCGCTGCCAGATGCTTCAGAGTAATCGTCGCTGCGGGTTTGTCGGACATCGCTATCAATCTCCTTGCATGTCGAATCTGTGAAACTGCAAAAATGAGAGAATCACGCCACGGGCAAGAATGCAATTCTCCAGAGGAGATTTACGGCACGCATTACCCCCCGTCAAATGGGCGCGATTCACGCCTCAGCACCATATGCAATAGCACGTTCGGGCCTAGTTTTGTGCTATGAATATTGGGGATAGATTGTTCCTTTCAAAGGAGAGGCATCATGACCGTCGCACGCGTGACCAAGCTCACGGCGAGTTCACCGAAGGGATTTCAGGATGCGGTGCAAGGGGCGCTGACACGCGCGGCGAAGACGCTTCGCGGCATCACCGGGCTCGAAGTTCTGTCCCAGAAGGCCAAGGTCATGGACGGAAAAATCACTGAATATCGCGTCACCTTGGAGGTGACCTTCATCCTGGATTGAAGCTCCGCCGCCGAATCGCTAATCGATCGGGCCGGCAGCTCTGCCCATCGCCCCATGGGTGGATTCGTCTGCCTCTGCCGGCGCCCCTAACGGTTGAACACCCAGCAGCCGGCAGACGGCCACGGTCAGATTGGCGCGATTGAGGGTGTAAAAATGGAAACTGCGGATGCCCTCGGCGCGCAGACTCGTGCATTGCCCGGCGGCCACCGTTGCCGCGACAAGCTCCCGAGTCGCGGGATCCTGATCCAGCCCATCGAAGAGGCGAGCCAGCCAATCCGGCACCGTGGCACCGCAGCGCGCAGCGAAGCTTGCCATTTGGGCGAAGTTCGTCACCGGCAGAATGCCGGGCACGATTTCCTGATCGATGCCCGTACGGCGGGCCCGTTCGACGAAATCGAGGAACACCGGTACGTCGAAGAAGAACTGCGTGATGGCGCGCGTGGCGCCGGCATCGAACTTGCGCTTCAGATTGTCGAGATCCGCCGCGGGCGAGATGGCTTCGGGATGGGTCTCCGGAAATGCCGCGACGCTGATGTCGAAATCGCCGACGCGCTTCAGGCAGCTCACCAGATCGGCCGCGCCGGATAGTCCGCCCGACGGCCGACGATATCCGGTTCCGCCCGCCGGCGGATCGCCGCGGATGGCGACGATCCGCCTTATCCCGGCTTGCCAATAGGTTTCGGCCAATGCCTCGACTTCGCCGCGCGTGGTACCGATGCAGGTCATATGGGCG
>JBGPNG010000268.1:0-3969 GCA_041487395.1 Dongiaceae bacterium | reverse complement strand
AGATCGACGGGGATGCCGGCATTGGCGATCTGGGCCGCGATCCCGCTGCCCATCACGCCGGCGCCGATGACGGCGGCGCGGCGGATGTCCATCACACCGCCTCCAGGATGGTGGCGATGCCCTGCCCGCCGCCGATGCATTGCGTGGAGAGAGCGAATTTCTTGCCTTCGCGCTTCAGCAATTGGGCGGCCTTGCCGGTGATCCGCGCGCCTGTGGCGCCCAGCGGATGACCGAGGGCGATGGCGCCGCCATCGAGATTGGTCTTGGTCCAATCGATACCGAGTTCATCCATGCAGGCCAAAGCCTGCACGGCGAAGGCCTCGTTCAACTCGACGATGTCGATGTCGCCGATGGCAAGGCCGGCGCGTTTCAGCGCCTTCCGGGTCGCGGCCACCGGGCCGATGCCCATGATCTCCGGCGCGCAGCCGGCGACCGCCACGGTTTTGAGGCGGGCCAGCGACTTCAGCCCATGGGCCTTGGCATAATCCTCGCTCACCACCAGCACGCAAGCGGCGCCGTCGGTCAACGGCGAGGAAGTGCCGGCTGTCACGGTGCCCTTTTCCTCGAAGGCAGGCTTGAGATCGGCCAGGGTCTTCAAATCAGTGCCCGGGCGAATGCAGCCATCCTTGTCGACGGTCTGATTGCCGCTGACGATGGGCACGATCTCGTCGGCCAATTTGCCGGCGGCATCCGCGGCAGCCGCCCGCGCGTGACTGTCCACGGCGAGCTTCTCCTGGCGCTCGCGGCCGATCTTGTATTTGCGCGCAACATTCTCCGCCGTCTCGCCCATGGACATGTAGGCCGCCGTCGCCGCCGCCAACTGCGGATGGGGCATGGGATTGAACCCGCCCATGGGAATGCGGCTCATGGATTCGATGCCGCCGCACAGGAACGCCTCGCCGGCACCAAGCTGGATGGATCCGGCCGCGATATGGATCGATTGCATGGAGGAGCCGCAAAAGCGGTTGACCGTGACACCGGCCACGCTTTGCGGCAAGCCGGAAAGAAGCCCGACCAGCCGGGCGACGTTCAGCCCCTGCTCGCCTTCAGGCATGGCGCAGCCGACGATCACATCCTCGATATCTTCCGGCGGCACCCCCGTCTTCTGCATGAGCGCCTTGATCACGGCGGCCAGCATATCGTCGGGGCGTACCCTGGCCAGCGCCCCTTTGGTCGCGAAATGGAACGGCGAGCGCAGATAGCCGGCGATGACCACGTTTTTCATCCGGGATGTCCTTCTTCGAGCAGCGCCTTCTTTGAGATCTTGCCGACGGCGGTCTTCGGCAGGCTGGGACGGAATTCGATCAGCTTCGGCATTTCGATGGGCGAGAGTTTGTCGCCGAGAAATTCGCTCAACGCTTCCGCCGTCAGGCTGGCGCCTGGCTTGAGCGCCACGAAGGCTTTTACCGTCTCCCCGCGATAGGGATCGGGCAGTCCGACCACGGCGCATTCCAGCACGGCGGGATTCAGGAGTATCGCCTCCTCGATATTGCGCGGATAGATCTTGAATCCGCTGGCGTTGATCATGTCCTTGAGGCGATCGGTGATGAAGACGTAACCGTCGGCATCCATATGGCCGACATCGCCGGTCGCCAGCATGCCGTCGATCATCACCTTGGCCGTCTCGTCGGGGCGCTTCCAATATCCGGCCATGACTTGCGGACCGGCCACGCAGATCTCGCCGGTCTCACCCGGCCCCAGCACATGGCGCGGCGGATCCGGCGAAAGGACGCGGACCACCGTGCGCGGATAGGGCAGGCCGATGGAGCCGGCCCGCGCCTCGCCCTCCACCGGGTTGCAGCAGACGACGGGTGATGCTTCGCTGAGCCCGTAACCTTCCAGCAGGCGCGCACCGGTCGCTTGCATGAAGGCGCTGCGAAGTTCGCTGGGCAGTGGTGCCCCGCCCGAGATGCAATATTGCAGGGAGCCGAGATCGTACTTCGCCAGATCGGGGGCATTGAGCATGGCGTTGAAGAGCGTCGGCACGCCCGGCATGGCCGTTGGCTTCTTGGCCGTGATGGTCTTCAGCAAATCGTCGATCTGGAAACGGGGCAGAAGAATCATTTCCGCCCCTTCATGCAGCGCCCAGTTCATCACCACCGTCATGGCAAAAACATGGAACAGCGGCAGCACGCCCAATGTGCGCCGCGGCCCCTTGCCGACATGGGCGAACCAGCGGGCGCATTGCACGGTATTCGCGTAGAGATTGGCATGGGTCAGCATCGCCCCCTTGGCCACGCCGGTCGTACCACCGGTGTATTGCAGCAATGCGATGGCGCGATGGGGGTCGATGGGCTCGGCGGCGACCGCGCCGTCGTTGTCGATCAGCCGATCGAAGGGAACATGGATGGCGTCGGCCGGAATGCGCGCCACCTCATGGCGCATGACCCAGGGATAGAGCCAGTTGCGCGGGAAGGGCAAGGCCTCGGCCATGGGGCAGACGATCAGTTGCTTGAGGCGCGTGCGGCCGAGCAACCCCGCCAGCTTGTCGTAGATCGAGGCGACATCGAGGGTGACCATGATGTCGCTTTCGGAATCCTCGATCTGGTGGATCAGTTCGCGCTCGGTATAGAGCGGGTTGAAATTCACAAGCGTGCCGCCGGCCTTCAGCACGGCGAAATAGCAAATGACCGAATAGGGCGTGTTCGGCAGGCAGAGGCCGACCTTGATTCCGGGGCCGACGCCCAAGCCTTTGAAGCCCTTGGCCGCCCGGTTCACCAGCCGGCCGATTTCGGCATAGCTGTAGCGCCGCCCGAGAAAATCGATGCAGGGTTCTTCGGCGAAGCGGGCCACCGCATCGTCCATCAATTGATGCATCGGCTTTACGTCGATCGGCGCATCCCATTCGATGCCCGGAGGATAGGATTTGAGCCAGGGAAAATCCTCGCCTGCGCCCGTTGCGCTCTGCTGCATCGCTTCTCCACCCGCCGGATCGCCACTCGCCGGCATCTAACCATAAGGCGGCGGCGGAGCAATTGCGATTCGCCATGAAAGGGCTGCCGTTTTGGCGCTCGGAAATCCTTGCCTTCGGGCGAGGTACATTACTCCAGTTCCCCCGCGCCCTTGATGGGGGTGGGGGAAATGAGGAGCGGCGTTATTGCGAACTCGGCGACGTTGAGTGCGCGGACGAAGAGCCGAGGCGATCGTTCTAATTCCCGCCCCCATCAAAGGGGGCGGGAAATCGTAGGGTACGGTCAATCTTGTCCCCCTCATGCTGGGCTTGTCGAAGCATGAGGGTTTGCGCAGCAGAATTGCTGCTCCAGCAGATCGACGCGTTCCATTGGCGCCAGTACATAGCGATAAAGAAAACGACCATGGGCATCGACAAGGGACACGAGACGCCGGGCCGCTTCCAGCGCGATGCGTCGGGAGTGGCCGGGATCCATTACATTTAACAGCCATCCCCTTGGCTATCGACCTGACGGACGCGGTTGTCGGTCCCGATCGTGAATCGAGCCATGCAAGTGAGATCGACGGTTCTTGTCGGCTCGTATCGCCGAGGCAGATCTCGATTGGATCCTCCATAGAAGTCGCCGCCGGGCGTTACCGTGTAACCTCCCGTCACGAAGGTTCGTGTCCATGTGTATTGCAGAACGGTCTCGCCCGTGGCGAGAGTCTCGCGCGCTTGCGGTTGACCCAGACCCTTCATCAATTCGTCGGCCGATGCTCCCTGCCAGGCGAGGGGGTCGCGCTCTGCAACCCCGCCGCCGGGCGCCGCACAAGCCGCCAGCCCCGCTACCAGAGTTGCGGCTCCAAACAATTTAACCCGATGCATGTTCATCGGCAGGATTGTACATGGGTTGGCCGCAAAACGACCTCGTTGTTAAGGCCCAAACCGCCCGTGGGTGGCGCAGGCTTACCGGCATGGCCGTTGGCCGCTTCCCCCTTCGACAGGTTCAGAGTGAGATCGATCTTGTCATCCTCATGCTGAGCCTGTCGAAGTATGAAAGCGGCTCGCACCCCGCCTCT
>JBGPNG010000267.1:0-3976 GCA_041487395.1 Dongiaceae bacterium | reverse complement strand
GCAAGAAGCGCCACATTCTCGTAGATACGCTGGGTCTGCTGCTCCACGCGATCGTGCATCGCGCCGATATCCAGGATCGCGACGGTGGCATCGTGCTGCTTGCGAGCCTGTTCGGGACGCAGCCTTTCTTGAAGAAGCTGTTCGCCGACGCTGCCTATCAAGGGCCGGACTTTCACGCGGCGCTGGCGAAACTCCTGCCCCACCTCGAAACTGAAATCGTCAAGCGCTCCGATCGGATCAAAGGTTTTGTTGTGTTGGCCAAGCGCTGGATCGTCGAGCGCACGATTGCTTGGCTCAATCGCTGTCGAAGGCTCGCCAAGGATTGGGAGAACCTCAATCGCAAGGCGCTCGCATTCTTGCGCCTCGCCTCAATCCGCCTCATGCTGCGAAAACTTTGTAATCCTGCTTGATGTTCGCGGACAGACTCTAAGCGATGCCTTGGGCGCCCATCCTTACATCTGGGAAGAGGAGCAGAATCTGAACCGCGGCACGTATTCCCACCGATTGCCCGCAATATGTCGGCATGCACGCCTCCGCGCCTAGCAGGCCACACCGAAGGCTGCAATCAAGGCGGTCTCATGACGCGAGCCAGGGCAATTGCCGTCGCGATCGGGGTCGGCGTCACCGTGGGCGGTATGCCGGCGCTGGCAGGACAACAGGTCTACACCTACTCCGTCGTACATCCGTCCTACGGCAAGATCGGCACGCTCACGAATACGATCGACCGCGGCCCGGAAGTGATGCGGATCGACTCGCATCTGCGCATTACGTTGGAGCTGCTGGGCATCGTCTTCTATCGCCAAGAATCTGACATCACAGAGATCATGCACGGCGAGCGGCTGGTCTCGCTGCAAAGTGCGATTAACAAGGACGGCCAGCACCTCGAAGTGCACGGCGTGGCTCAAGGCGACTGGTTCGTGGTGAACGCGACGGCCGGTTCATTCACCGGTCCGGCAACCACCGCCCCCTCCGACCCGTGGGTCCTTGCGCATGCTGGGGAGGCCACTGTGGTTTACACGGACACGGGCAGGATCATCAATATGCACATTACCGGCGGCGACTACGAGCCGGTCTCCGTGAAAGGCGCCCCAGTGTCCGCCCAACACTTTATCGTGATGGGCGACAAGCGGCAGGAAGTCTGGCTCGACAACCGGGGTATCCCGATCATGTTCCGCAGCTTCGAGGACGGCACGCCGATCGATTTCGTGCTGCAGAACGGTACGGCGGTCGGCGGCCGTGCCACGGTCGCCTCCGTGAAGCCCTCCGCGCTGGCTCGACCCAAGAACGACAGCAAGTAACCCAACGCCCGACGGCAGCCCTCCGAACAGAACTGCTGGGGCTTCCCGCCGCGCCGACGCTTGAACGCCGCGTCGCACCAGAGACAGCGAGAGGCGGTCATGCTGCGGGCAGCGGTTGGCTGTCGCCCATAGCCACACCCTCCCGGCAAGGCTGCCAACGTCGCCCACCCGTCCACCGCGGGCCACGACTTCCGCCGCGATAGCCGCACAGTGACCACGGGCTCGCCAGTGCAGGAGATTCCGCCCGCGCCAGGCTGCGCTCCGTCAGACATTGCCGGAGTTCCAAGAGCAATTCGACATGGAGGAAACGGATTAGCTGACAGTGATGAGCTGTGTGGCAGCATAGACTGCAAAATTGCCAACCGAGCCGCAGGAAAATGCCCTGGAGAACGTGGAATATAAACAATGCCCCCACAAAGGCATTGCCCCGTGGACTTTTTCGGTGCCCCGGGTCGCTGACAAGGGAGATGTCAAATGCGTCATAATCTGCTGTTCCCGGTCCTGGCAATTGGCTTATTCGCGCTTTCGGCCTGCGGTGTAACCCCGGGCTGTCGGGCGTTGACAGGTGCCGGTATCGGCGCTGCCGGTGGCGCGGTTCTCGGTGCAATCGGTGGAAATCCATTGTTGGGCGCCGCAGCAGGCGGCGTAGCTGGCGCCGCGGTGGGTGGCTTGACGTCGCCCAATCAGGTCTACGCCGGTCCTGGGCCCTGTTACTAATTGCGCTGTTAGCTGCTTGGCGACAAGGCTCCTCGACGCTTGCTAAATCATGCTGGAAGTCAGCGTCGATCAATTGAAGCAGGCCATCGAGAGCCAGCACGGCGGCTCGGCTACATTCATCCAATCGGTGCCGGTTACGTAGACCTTTGGCGGCAAGACTGTCTGGGAAGGCACGGTTCATATCTTCGCTCTGGCCGACAACAAATTGGCTAGACGAGCCTATGCCTGGTCATCTCCTATCGAAGGCAGCACTAAGCGCAAGTTCTTCGCTGTGCTGCATACCGATAAGATCAATTCGCCGCTCCAAGCGGTGAGGGCGGCGATTGTGGCGCAACATAAACAAGGGAAACCCTAATGCGCTGGGAATATCAGGTCGTCGCAAAGAATGACCTCGAAGAGTTTATGATGTGGTTCAATGATCTGGGCGAGGAAGGATGGGAAGCCATATCCGGAAATTATACGACTGGAAAGCCGTACAGTGAGCGCCAACCTGGCGGATACCCGATGATGAGGCCGAGTAAGCCTCAGTGGGTCGCCCTCATGAAACGGGCAAAACCTTAGATTTCAAATTAGGACACTACCCGCCAACCGGTATAGTGATCGGCAGTGACAGTCGATTTTGGGCTGGTATCAACCGGCAACATAATCCTTGCTTTCGAGATCCGCTTGCACGACAGCTGAGACAAGACTGATCAATCGCGAGCTTGTTGAAGCCAGCTCAGAATTGCAGAACCGGATGGAGATCGGGCTATGTTACGAATTCTTTTTATAGTCGTCCTCGTCCTCGTCGTGCTTTCGTTCTTCGGCGGCTACTCGGGCTATGTGCCGCCCCATTTCGGCTATGGCGGCGGCGGTCTTGGGCTCATCGTTCTGATCGTCTTGATCCTGTTGCTGCTTCGTTGAGCAAGTGTGGCCGGACGGAGAAGCTGCAAATGGTCCCGCAATAAGCGACGCAATCATCGCCTGCCGGTCATGCTGCAACCGGTCCTTCATTGGGCGCGTCTGGAAAGCGCGCGGGGCATTATCGAGGGAGAATGACAATGAAGCCGATCCAGATCTTGGGCGCCGTGGTTTTTGTCGTCGGGGTAGTCCTCTTGGGCTTCGGCTACCACGCATCGAATGCCCCGCTTGACCAGCTGTCCAACACGCTGACCGGACGGTTTACCAATCAAACGATGTGGTATTTCGGCCTTGGCGCTGCCGCCGCGATCGGCGGAGCGCTTCTGGCCTTATTCGGCAAGGGGAAGTAGCTCAGTGATTTCCAGCTCGGCGCTCGTGACGTGTTCCCGCGGCGACAGACCGGCTATTGCTGGTGCGCTGGTTGGCGCGACAGCAGACTATTCAAGCCCATCAATCATCAATTGGTCACGCTGGATCGCACGCGGGCGGGTCGCGACACCACCTCCTGCCAGCGGGAAGCAGGATAGTCGCAGAGTGGGCCGGATCCGAACGCGGCTAAGAAGTCGTCCGTGAAGAATCCCGGCAGCGGGATTTTCAAGCGATTTGATCGGTTGGAATGATGCGAGCGAGTGCCATGATGAGGGCACACAAAATCATCGCCAGCCGGGCGCAACAGTAGGCTGAAGGTGTAGCCGGCGGCGACCAGAATGGCATTGATGCGATCGCCTTCGGGGCCCTTGAAGTAATTGCGGCCCATGCGATGCTCGGCCTTGAGATGGCCGATGACGGGTTCGACGGCGGCTCTTCGTCTCATCTCGCGCCGGATGCTTGCCGTGACGCGGCGGACCTGGCCCGAGATCCAGACCCGGAACCTGTGCTGATGATTGTGGCCGCGATAGCCCTTGTCGACATGGATCCGGCGGGTTTCAACACCGGTGAACTCCTCGAGCTCGGCGACGACGGGGCGGAGGGTATGGCAATCATAGGAGATGCCGTGCAGGGCCTTCGCATGGAGGACGAACTGGCCGCCCTTGGGTGAGGTCACGGGGGTGGCGACGGAG
>JBGPNG010000266.1:0-3997 GCA_041487395.1 Dongiaceae bacterium | reverse complement strand
GATCGTCTTAAGCCGGTTTGGCTTAAGACGTGAATCAGGCGCTATTTTATATAATTAGAGCAAGCTCCACGGATCAGTTTGAATCAAACTGATCCGTGGAGCTTGCTCTAGGCAGGCGCGCCTTTTCAGGACGGAGCGCCGGCCACCTGCCTTCCCTCTTCGCGTGGGCTACTCGGACTTCGGCTGGCTCAGATCCAACGGAACCTCTTTTCCGCCCGACTTGATCGCCGCGGCCGATTGATCGACCTCCGCCTTGACGCCGGCCGGGATCTTGGCGGCCAGTGCCGGATTGAAGGCGAGGTCGGCCGCGCCGTCCTTCCAGCCGAACCACTTCGCATCGCTCGGCGCATTGAACTTGCTGCCGCTCGCCTTCGCGCTCCACCACTGATCGATCAGCCAATTCAGGTGCGGATCCCACAACGCCACAGCCGAGGCGAGAATGGTATCGGGCGCCATGCTTGCCATGTCGATGTAGTTGCCATAGCAGCCGATGTGCTTCTGCTGGCAGACTTCGAAAGCGCCCGACATCTCAAAGATCTGGTCGGCCCCGGCGGCGGCCTGCGCATTCGTCGCCTCGTTGGACTTCTGCGGGTCGAACCAGGATTGAATGAATGTGATCTTCGCCTTGGCCGCGGGGTTGGCGGCCTTGGCGCCGGCAATGAAGGCGTTGATCTGATCGTTGGTGTCTTCCGCCGGATATGTGCTGACCACGCCGATGACATTCGACTTGGTCAGCTTGCCCGCGAGTTCACCCATCGCGTAGGCGGGTTCGTGAAGATGGACGAATATCCAATAGGCATTGGCGCCCAAACCGCGGTTTCCCGAGCCGGACATGACGAACATGATGTTGGGGAAATCGGCCATGACCTTCTGGATGGCGTCCGCATAGGCGGTGTCGCCGAAAACGATGTCGTAGTTCCCGGTCTCGGCATAAGTGCGAAACACCTGCTCGGCGTTGTCGTAGACGTTCTCCGTGTAGTCGACGGAGATGTCGAGACCGTGGGGCTTTGCCTTCATCACGCGATCGAAGGAGTCGATCAGCGACTTCTCCCAAGGCGATTCCTTGCCGGCCGATAGAACGCCGGCTATGCGGAGCTTCGTGGGGTCGCTTGCCTCAGCCCGATGAGATCCCGCGCCGATCATGATCACAAGCGCCGCGAATGCGGCGGTTGCCAACTTCGTCAACATTCCATTGGACATGTCTTCCTCCCGTTTGTTGTCTCGAATGCCGGTCTCTTCGCATCGCCTAGAACGCTGCGCTCAGTGGATCGGATACCTTGAGTTTGACGCAATCGATCAGCCCCAGGTCCGTGATCGCATAGTCGGGGATCGCGGTGATCTGCAGCACGAACATGTACATGAACGGCCAGGGCAGGCGGCAGCCGAGCGAGCGGGCGGCATCGTCCAGCTCATTCTCCCGGCGAGCCATCTCGTCGGGCTCGAGGTCGGCCACCAGGCCCCCGATGGGCAATGACAGGAACGAAACGATGCGTCCGTGGTCGACCACGATCTGGCCGCCGTTGTTTGCGATGATGTGATTGATCGCCATTGCCATATCGTCGGCATTGGTGCCGACGCACACGATATTGTTGTCGTCGGGCGCTGTGGAGGTGGCTAGCGCGCCCGATGCCAGCCCGAACCCGGAAACGAAGGCCGTGGGCCGATTATGCGTCCGGCCATAACGCTCGACGACCGTCACGTATTGAATGTCCTGGGCCGGGTCGGCACGCACGAGACCATCGCTCACCGGCAAGACCACGTCGTGGCGCTTGCGCACGAAGATCTGCTCGGGGCTGACGGCCATGGCGAGCGCCCGAACCTTCGGCTTGCCGGCAGGGGCCGAAACCCGAATCTCCCCGGGCGCTATCGGGGCGACCTTGAATGTCCGGGTCAGCCGCTCGCTGCGCCGCGGCGCCGACAATTTTTCGGTAAGCGCCCCATCCTTGGCCACCAGTTTTCCGTTGGCGATCACCCGCTCGACCCGAAAGTCGTGGAGATCCTCGACGACCAGAATGTCGGCGATCCGGCCCGGCGCTATGCTGCCCACGAGATGGTCGATGCGATAGGCTTCCGCACCGTTGATGGTGGCCATCTGAATGGCCGTCAGCGGCGGTATGCCCATTGCGACGGCCATGCGCACCATGTTGTCGATGTGCCCGCGCTTCAGGATGTCCGAGGCCACCACGTCGTCGGTGCAGAAGCTGATCCGCCGCGTCGCCCGGATTCCCATCTCGGTGACGATGCGCAGATTCTCCGTGAGGAAATGGGAGATCGAGGATTCGCGGATGACCACGAACATGCCGTTGCGCAGCTTCTCCAGCGTCTCGTCGGCTGTATAGCTTTCGTGATCCAGGCGCACGCCCGCCGCGAGGTAACTATTGAGTCTGGCGCCGCGCGCCATCGGCGCGCAGCCGAGAACCGGCAGCCGGCTTTTGCGCGCAAGCTCGAGCGCGGCCAACACATCCTCGTCCATCTCCTGAATGAATTCGCGTACCGTCTCCCAGATTCCCACGCACTCCGGCCAGTCATGCGTCGATTCATGATCCTTCGGCCCGAAATAATGACCCACATTGGATCGCGGCAGGGTATAGGGCGTCTTGCAGGGCGCCCCCCAGAACACCTTGAGCGGGCCGAGCTTGGCCTCGTCCAGGAACTCGCGGGCGCCTGGCGGGCCGGCCACCACCAATATCTGGTCGAGGCCGGAAACGATCGACGTGGTGCCGAGCGGTACGACCGCCTTGGCAAAGCTGGTGATGGAGAGCTTCGAGCATTCGACATGCAGATGGCCGTCGATCAGGCCCGGGCAGAGAAATTTTCCAGAGGCGTCGATGGTCTGCGTCTTCGGTCCGCAATAGGCGTCGACATTGCCTGTGGCCACGACGCGATCGCCGAAGACCGCAACATCGGCCGGATAGATTTCCTCCGACACGACATTGACCAGTTGCCCGCCTCTGACGACAAGATCGGCCTTTATTTCGCCGCGTGCGGCCTTGATGAGTTCGCGCAGGCTCACGTGGCAGTTCTCCCCTTAAGCCACCGCGCCGCAGACATGCCGGTCGCGCGGCGCAACCGGACTCTTTGCCGAGCGGCCATTTGGCTTAGCGCGCATAGGTTCGCAGTTCGGCGAGATACATTTCCGCTTTCGCAGGCGGCAGCCAGCCGCTGGCAAAGGCGTTCTCCGCGAGTCTGGCGAGCTCGCCCTTGCTCAAACCGACCTCCTTCTGAACGCGAATAAGGTTCTCGTTCATATATCCCGGGAAGTAGGCGGGATCGTCGGAATTCACGGTCACGCGCATTCCCTTGTCCAGCATTGCCTTGATGGCCTCGGACTTGCTGCTCTTGGTGACATAGGCATTCGAGATCGGGCATACGGTCAGGGCGAGAGACCGGCGCTTGATCTGCGCGCACAGCTTGTCATCCTCGAGCGAATTGACGCCGTGGTCGATGCGATCGACGCCGATGTCCCGGATGGTCTGCCAAATGTGATCGACCGAGTCTTGCTGATCGACATCGCAGTGCATCGTCAGGAGATAGCCCTCCTCCCTTGCCCGCTTGAAGACCTTGGCAAATTTTACGGGAGGATTGTTCTTCTCATCCGAATCGAGCCCGACTCCGACGATCCATTCCTTGTACGGGAGCGACTGGAGGAGGGTCGTCATTGCGAATTCGGCGCTCCAGTCGCGCAGGAAACACATGATGAGTTGCGAATGTATGCCGAGAGCCTTTTGTGCCTGCATTTGCGCGCGGCGAATGCCGCGAATGACTGTGTCGAATGCCACCCCGCGCGCCGTGTGTGCCTGAGGATCGAAAAACATCTCCGTATATCGAACGTTCTGCGATTGCGCCTTTCGCAAATAGGCATAGGTAACGTCGTAAAAATCCTGTTCTGCGAGCAGGACGCTCATGCCCTCGTAATAGACGGCAAGGAACGAGGGCAGGTCATCGAAGTCATAGGCGGCCTTGAGCGCCTTCTCGTTCTTGTAAGGCAGCTTGATGT
>JBGPNG010000265.1:0-3997 GCA_041487395.1 Dongiaceae bacterium | reverse complement strand
GAGGCGGCCCGCCTGATCGCGGAACTCGCGGGCAAGGGCGTTGTCGGGAACGATGCCGAGGCCGGTTTCGTTGCTGACGAGAACGACGGGCGCCCGCGGCCGATCGAGCGCATGGCAGAGGGCATCCGTCGCGCCCTCGATATCCCGGCCCGCCGCCATCAGATTGCCCAGCCACAGCGTCAGGCAATCGACCAGGATGGCGTGATCGCCCGCCGCCAGGATTGCTTGTGCGATATCGATCGGGGCTTCGATCGTCCGCCACCCTTCGCCGCGCCGCTTCTGGTGATGGCGAATGCGCTGGCGCATCTCCTCGTCGCCCGCCTCCGCGGGCGCAAGATAGATGCGCTGCCCCGCCCGATCGGCCAGCAAGGACTCGGCAAAGCGGCTCTTGCCGGAGCGAGCACCCCCCAGCACCAGCGTGATGGATGAATTCTTGCCCGATAGGGGCGGAAGCGACGCCATAGGCTTTCCTCCCTCCGAGGAAGTCGTGCCGTTCGATTCGACCGAGCAGGTTTCCTGGCTACGGGTCACCGACCGCCGCCGCCTTCCCAGCCCAGTCGGGCCAGTGACCTATCGCCCCATGGGGCGGGCAGCGATCTAACCGTTCACAGTTGCGGGGGCAGCGCCGGACTAGCCCCTGTGGGCCACACCGGCTTCCCTACACTCGGCAGGGCGACGCTACTTGAAGCGGTGGTTCTTGGCTAGGGGGCTTGGCCCCAGACGTTGGCTTCAAGCCGCCGACGACAGGGCGAGGCTTTCCGCCGGCGCCGGCGGAAATACCAATACGGCGGTCAGGCCAAGCGGCAACTCGCCGGGCCGCGTATCGGTCAGCTCGAGCGTCGCGCCATGCTGGCGGGCGATCGCCGCTACCAGGCTGAGACCCAATCCGCTGCCAGGGGTCGAGCGGCTGGGATCGAGGCGCACGAAGCGCTCCAGGACATGGTCGCGCTCGGCCGCCGGAATGCCCGGCCCGAAATCGGCGACCGAAATGCGGGACGACTCCTGTCCGCCCGTGACTTCGACGGCAATGCGGTGCCCGCCGTCGCCGTATTTGACGGCATTGTCGATGAGGTTGGCGACCGCCTGAAACAGCAACTGGCGATTGCCTTGCACCGGGGCTGCACCCTGCGCCGTCAGGGACAAGGTCATACCCCGTTCCTCGGCCAGCGGCTGATAGAGTTCGACGACGTCCTTGGCGACGCTGCTGAGATCGACGGCCGTCATGTCGGCGCGCCGGGCCCCGGCCTCCGCATCGGCGATGGATAGCAAAGCGCCGAAGGTCGCCAGAAGCTGATCGGCTTCCTGAATCGCACGCTCGATGGCCGCCTGACGCTCGCCCGGGTCACCCGCTGCATTCATGGCCATTTCGAGGCGGTTTTTCAGGCGCGTCAACGGGCCGCGCAGATCGTGGGCGATGTTGTCGGTTACCGCGCGAATCCCGCCGAGCAGGCGCTCGATCTCTTCCAGCATGCGATTGAGATTTTCGGACAGGCGATCGAATTCGTCGTTTCCCGGGCCCACGGGCATGCGGTGTTTGACCTCGCCCCGCATGATTCGTTCGGCGCTTCGGTTGATCGCCTCGATGCGGCGAATCATGTTGCGACTGAGGAGCAGCCCGCCCCCGAGGCCGAGACACACCATCGCCGCCAGCGACCACGCGAAGGCCTGGATGATGGCGCTTAGCAGGCGCCGCTGGGGTGCCGTGTTCTGCCCGACGAGCAGATGGTAGCCGCCGCGTAGCTGTACCTCGAGGGCTTCGGCGATCGAGCGCTCGCCATTGCTGTCGCCGAAGCGCCTTGCCTCCACGGGGAAGGTCATCCAGATGCCCCGCCGCGCGGGCGATTTGGGCCAGGCCGACAGATTGCCTGCCATGGCGGTGTAATCTGGATTTGTCAGCAAATAGATGCCGTTGCCGACGCGATCGGGCCGGCTGCGGTCGATCACCGAAGCCAGCACGCCGGGCAGATCAAGCGTGGCGGCTTCGTCGCGCAAGTCATTGATGTCGGCGATGATAGCCTGCTGGCGCTGGCGATCGACCAGGACCGATGTCGTCCAATAGACAAAGGCGAAGAGCAAAATGACCGAAAGGCTGAAGATTCCCGCGTAGATGAGAGCGAGGCGGAACGCCGTCGTGCGAAGGACCTTAGTTATCCGCACGAATGCAGTATCCGGCACCCCGGACGGTGTGCAAGAGCGGCGTCTGGAATCCCTTATCGATCTTCTGTCGCAGCCGGCTGATGTGGACGTCGATCACATTGGTCTGCGGGTCGAAGTGATAGTCCCAGACGCCCTCCAGCAACATCGTCCGGGTCACGACCTGGCCGGCGTGACGCATGAGATATTCCAGCAGGCGGAACTCGCGGGGCTGAAGCTCGATCGCCTGTCCCGCGCGGCGGACCTGACGGGTCAACAAATCCATTTCCAGATCGCCGACATTCAACTTGGTCTGCACTGCCGGCGCGCTGCGTCGGCGCAGCAGCGCTTCGATCCGCGCCAGGAGCTCGGAGAAAGCAAACGGCTTGGTCAGATAGTCGTCGGCGCCGGCCTTCAGCCCGCTGACCCGGTCGTCGACCTGCCCCAACGCGCTCAGGAACAGCACCGGCGTGGAAAGTTTAGCGGCCCGAAATGCCTTCACCACCGCGAGGCCGTCGAGCTCCGGCAGCATCCGATCGACGATGATCAGGTCGAAATGACCGCTGGTCGCATGAAACAGCCCGTCGCGCCCGCTCGATACGCGATCGACGACATAGCCGTTTTCGGTCAAGCCCTTGACCATATAGGCGGCGGTCGCTTCGTCGTCTTCGATGACCAAGATGCGCATGGTGGCGGAGTCCGGTTGATCGCCGCCGTCGCGGGCGGTCCCGGTCGGTGAAGGTAGACTAGTCATCGCGGAATCCCAATAAGAGAGGCAGGGTCGGCCGTGTCATCGGGAACACGAGACCGACCCTGCCGGGTGGGAAGGCAAGACCGAGGGGTGCCTACGCCTTACCCACTTTGACGGCCAGGAACACTTCGTCGCCCTGGCGATTGACGAGCAGCAGAACGGCTGGTTTCTTCGCCGAGATGGCCTCCTGGACCAGCCGATCGACATCGGCCGGATCGCTCACCTTGTGGCGTGTCACCTGCTCGATGATGTCGCCCTGGCGCAGGCCCTGTTTGGCGGCCGGCCCGTTTTCGGAAACGTCCATCACGACGACGCCCTCGATGTCACCGGCCAGCCCCAGTTGCTGGCGCAGATCGGCATTCAGCGCCGCAAGCTGCACGCCGAGGACACGCCCCGCGGCACCCGCTTGTTGGCCGTTGCCGCTGTCGGCAGAGGCGACTTGCTCCTCACGCTTCATCTGCGCGACCGTGACGCGCAGGGTCTTGCGCCCGCCATCCCGCCAGACGACCACATCCACCAGCTTGCCCGCGGGCGTCGCCGCGACAATTCGCGGCAGCTCGCGGATTTCGCCCACATTCTGGCCATCAAAGGAGAGGATGACGTCGCCCTGTTGCATTTTGGCGGCCGCGGCCGGACCGTTCGGCTGGATTTGCGTCACCAGGGTCCCCATCGGGTCGGTCAGCCCCAGCGAAGCGGCGATCTCCGGCGTTACCGGCTGAATCTGAACCCCGATCCAACCGCGGTCGACGCGGCCATGTTGACGTAACGCGTCCAGAACCGGCTTGGCCTCGTTGGACGGAATGGCAAAGCCGATGCCGACGCTGCCGCCGTTGGGCGAGAAGATCGCTGAGTTGATGCCGATCACCTCGCCGGCGAGGTTGAAGCTCGGGCCGCCGGAATTGCCGCGGTTGATCGAGGCATCGATCTGCAGGAAGTCGTCGAAGGGGCCCGAATGGATGTCGCGGCTACGCGCCGAGATGATGCCGGTGGTAACCGTTCCGCCGAGGCCGAAGGGATTGCCGACCGCCAGCACCCAGTCGCCGACGCGAGCGGCATCTGAATTTCCGAACGAGACGGCAGGCAGGGGCTTGGCTGGATCGATCTTCAGCAGGG
>JBGPNG010000264.1:0-4009 GCA_041487395.1 Dongiaceae bacterium | reverse complement strand
TGCTGGCCGGCCATGAAGGGGGGCGGGCGGGCTTGTTCGGCGAACCCCCAGTTAGTCTCGCCGTCGACGCCGGCCATCCCGTTTCTCGCCGCGTCGCCAGCGGCGCCCATCCGGATCTGCGCCGGGTGGCACGCGGTATAAATCCAAAGACCGGCAGACCGCGCAGCGAGATCGTGGTCGACGATATCCGCGAGGCGGTTGCCTTCCTGCGGCTGACGCCCAGCGAGGGTGGTTGGCGCATCGTCATCGTGGACGGCGCGGAGGAAATGAACCGAAACGCGGCCAATGCCCTGCTCAAAGTATTGGAGGAACCGCCGCCCCTCGCCGTCCTGCTGCTGGTCAGCCACGCGCCGGGTCGCCTGTTGCCCACGATCCGCTCGCGCTGCCGCCGGCTCGAGGTCAAGCCGCTTCCTCCTGCGACCGTCGTCCAACTGCTCGCCCGCGACATGCCCGATCTAGGCGAGGCCGATCGAGAATTGGTGGCGCGCCTCGCCGACGGCAGCATCGGGCGGGCATTGGCCCTGGCCGAGGCAGGCGGCGTCGATCTCTATCGCGATCTGGTGGATCTGTTGTTGCCGCTGCCCAAGCTCGATACCGGAGCACTCCACCGCTTTGCCGACAAATTGGTGCGCGGCGCCGCCGATAGCGCGTTTCGCACCGCGACGGAACTGCTGGGGAGTTGGCTTTTGCGGATGCTGCGCCTGGCCACGACGGACGGGAATGCCGACATCGAAATACTGCCGGGGGAAATCGCCTGCATGCGGCGCCTGGGTCGTGCCGAGGCGCCTGTTCGCTGGGTGGAATTCATCGAGGCAATGCAAAGACAGTTCGCTTTGGTAGATGGCCTCAATCTGGACCGGCGCCAGGTCTGGATCGCCACGCTCCTAGGAATGCAACGCATGGCGACGGGATGACCGATCGCCGGGATTGCGCATCTTATCCGGCGATCGCGAATGGAATTCATGACACAAGACGGCGATCGGGGTTTGCGCGCGACAGGCGGTCGGGCTTTCTTCATCGCGCTCTCGATCATCGTCGTCATCTACCTTTTTCTCTTCGGCTACTATCTGGGGTCGACCGGGTTGCGCGTGCCGGTCATCGATGGAGTGTATTGGCTATTTCACTATATGGATCGCTGGTTGACCGGGGATTGGCGGACGTATCCATGGGAACCGCATAACGAGCACCGGCTGATCTGGTCGCGATTGCTGTTCGTCGTCGATGTCGAGTGGTTCCGCGGCAATTCCCTGCCCTTCCTCATCTTCGGTGTCGTCTGCCTGGCACTGATGATCGGGGCGATCCTGCGCGAAGTGATGTCGAGTGCGCTTGCGCCGGCGACCCAGGTCATGATCGCGTTTATCGTCGTCTTGCTTCTCGCCACGACCTACAACGGCATCGATTGGAGCGTGCCCCAACTGGGGGTCTATCTGCATACCAGCGCCTTCTTCGTCCTTGCCCTTGTTCTGCTCGCCGGAAAAGGGGAGGGCGGGCGACATGCAACGGCATCGCGTGTCTCGGCTTTACCTGCCGCGGTGGCCGCCGCGTTTGGCGTCAGCGGGGGCCTTCTTGCGTGGCCGGTTTTGCATTGGGCAGCCTGGCGCGGAGGGCTCGGCTTGCGCTGGATCGCGGCCATCTGGCTCGTCGGCGGGTTGCTGATCGCAGCATATCTGAGTGGGATTTCAAGGGCTGCAGTCACCACTTCGCTCGATAGGCCGACTTTGTTACGCCTGTTCGACTATGTCATTCGGTTTCTCGGCCTTCCGTGGTCCCACGCCGGCGCGCTCGTGTGGTTCGGGCGCGGTGTCGGACTCGCGACGCTTGGGCTCAGGTGTGCCGCTATTCTGCGTTTCGGCCTGATTCGGCCGCCCCATGACCGGCTACAGCGCATCGCTGTCGGTCTCTTGCTGTTCAGCCTCACCACCGCAATCGTGATCGCGGCGAGCCGGCTGAACACGGCGCCGCAGAAGGAAATGCCGATTCGCTATACGTTGTTCACCTCGCTTGCCCAGGTAGCCCTTGTGCTGCTTGCCGGGCCCTGGTTGGCGCGGGCATGGGCGGGACCGAAAAGAAGGCCGTTGCAGGCAACCGTCCTCGCCGGCGCGCTGCTGCTATGCGCCCAGCAGATCCTTGCCGGCCGTGCGGGCGAGCAAGTTGTCACGGAGTTGACGATGGATTATCGCCTGGTCGAAGCGGGGCGGGCCACACCGGACATCGTGCGTCTGGTGTTCGGCAATCCAGAGAACGCCGAAAAGGCGCTTGCCTTCATTCACGCTCACGGTCTCTACCGCACGGATCGGTGAACGGCGGCGACCTTGCTTCGGCCTGCGGCCTATGGGAAAAGGGCCGCCGACCGGAGAAGGCCATGGCAGAGCGCCGATACTATCTGACGACACCCATTTACTATGTGAACGATGCGCCGCATATCGGCCATGCATACACAACCTTGGCCTGCGACGTGCTCGCGCGCTTCATGCGGCTGGACGGGCGCGATGTCATGTTCCTGACGGGCACCGACGAGCACGGTCAGAAGGTGGAGAAGTCGGCGGCCGTGGCGGGCATGGCGCCGAAGGACTTCACGGACATGGTTTCGCAAAATTTCCGCGATCTGTCGCGGGCAATGAACATCAGCCATGACGATTTCATTCGCACGACGGAGCCCCGCCATATCCGCGCCTGCCAGGCGCTGTGGCAGCGCTTGCTGAAGAACGACCAGATCTATCTCGGCAAATACACCGGCTGGTATGCCGTGCGCGACGAGGCCTACTACGCCGAGGACGAGCTGACGACGAGTGCCAGCGGCAAGAAGATTGCACCATCCGGCGCGCAAGCGGAATGGGTCGAAGAACCAAGTTATTTCTTTCGGCTATCACAATGGCAGGAGCCGTTGCTGAAATTTTACGCTGACGATCCCGATTTCATAGCGCCGGAAACCCGGCGCAATGAGGTGATGAGTTTCGTGCGCAGCGGCTTAAGGGATCTCTCCGTGTCGCGCACCAGCTTCAAATGGGGCGTGCCGGTTCCCAACGACCCCGGCCATATCATGTATGTCTGGCTCGATGCGCTGACAAATTACATCACGGCAGCCGGCTATCCCGATGTCGACAGCGTGACATATCGTCGGTTCTGGCCCGCCGATCTTCATATGGTCGGCAAGGATATTCTGCGTTTTCACGCGGTCTATTGGCCGGCCTTCCTGATGGCAGCCGATCTGGCGCCGCCGCGCCGCGTCTTCGCCCACGGCTGGTGGACCAATGAAGGCCAGAAGATTTCCAAATCGCTGGGCAATGTCATCGACCCGTTGAAACTGATCGAGCAGTACGGCCTCGATCCCGTGCGCTATTTCTTACTACGCGAGATTCCGTTCGGAAACGACGGGGATTTCTCGCGGCGCGCGATCGTCAATCGGATCAATGGCGACCTTGCCAACGACTTCGGCAATCTGGCGCAGCGCGTCCTGTCGATGATCAATAAGAACTGCGGCGCAGCTGTACCGATGCCCGGTGCGAGCCGGCCACGACGCACAGCTGCCCCGAGGCGTCGTCAGAGCCGGTGACGGAAATACCGACGGTGATCCGGCAGCACTGATACGAATGCCGCCCGAGGCTACAGTCCTTGTGCCAGCTGACATCGGAAATTCCTTCGATGACGCCGACCGGCTTGATCAGTGCTTCGATCGCGTTGCCCGCTCCTGGGCGGCCGTCGCGGTGCCCATACACGGACAAGACGGAAATCGATAACAGACGGTCGACGTCGAGCAGACGCTGCGTCAGATCGGACCGTTCCTGGAAGTATTGCAAGCGAACGGGTCGGTGCTCTCCGGCTTGTGTCCGTGCCCACCACGAGAGGCCATCGTTCGGTGTGTAAGCGGGAAGGGCGTCGTCGATATCGACGCTCAGCGCCGCCATCTCCTCAGGAGTGAACAGGCCGGCGATGTGCAGGAACCCCGCTTCACCGAGAAAGTGCGCCATGGTCTCCGGTTCGTCGTTCGGGCTGAAGGTACGCTGCAGGT
>JBGPNG010000263.1:0-4015 GCA_041487395.1 Dongiaceae bacterium | reverse complement strand
GGTCGCCATGAGCCATTGCTCCAACCTCGTGGGCAGCTTCAACGATGTCGCCGCGATCGCCGACAAAGTCCATGCTGCCGGCGGGCTGATCGCGGTGGACGGCGTGGCGGCCGCACCCCACCGGGCCATCGACGTAAAGGCTCTCGACGTCGATTTCTACGCCTTCAGTCTTTACAAGACCTTCGGCCCTCATCTGGCCGTGCTGTATGTCCGGCGATCGCTCTGGAAGGATCTGGCGCCGCAGAACCATTTTTTCATCGAAGACAGCCCGGCGAAACTCTTGCCCGGCGGCGCCAATCACGAACTCACTGCCGGCCTGGTCGGCATCGCCGACTATTTCGATCTGCTCGACCGGCATCATTTCCGCGGACCCGAGAACGAGTTTCACCGCCGCGTCGCCCGCGTCTATCGCTTGATCGAAGCCCATGAAGGCCGGCTCGCCGAACGCGTGTTGGGCTATTTGCGCGGCAGGAAGGGTGTACGGATCATCGGTCGGAGCAGCGTGAGCGACGGCGCGAGCGAAGCGACCCCTCGCGCGCCCACCATCTCCTTCACCGTTGCCGGACGGCGTTCGCAGGACATCGCGGAAGCGCTGAACAGGGAACGCATCGCCATCGGCCATGGCGATTTCTGGGCGCGCCGCTGCATTGAGGCACTAGGCCTGACCCCGGAGGACGGCGTCGTGCGCGTCGGCATCGCCCATTACAACGACGATAGCGATGTGGATCGCCTGCTGGCCGCCCTCGACCGGGTGATTTAGGAAACGGCGGATGGACAATCAACAGGCCGCGACCGCGTTGCGGCTGAAATTGCAGGACACGGCGCGCACGGGCTCCTGGAGCAAAAATATCTCCGGCTTCGGCGTCATGTCCGTGATGTAGAAATCGAAGCTGACGGACTGGTCCGGCTTGATCTGCCCGTCGTTGAAGTCGATGGCATCGAAGGGCTCGTCGATGACCCGAACATTGCGGAAGCCGCTCGATGTCACCGGCGGCGCTTGTCTGAATCCCTGGGCGAAAGACAAGCCGTCGCCATAGGGGCTGGGGTCGGCGGGCGTCGTGCGCAGCTCCATGCGGTACTGGTTCCAGGTTGCACCGCTGTGGTTGATCGCGATCTTGGCGATGGCGAAGCCGATGATGTGCTGGCTGCCGATGCGATTGCCGAAGCTGATGGTCAAGCCGCGGATGACGAGGATCGGTTCGTTGCCCGTCACGTCCTCGACCACGACGAAGGGATCCTCGAGGCTGCCCGTGCCGGTGACCTTCAGTATGGTGAAATCGCCGCGCTCATCGCTGAAGGTGACCCCTTGGACCGTGACCGGCGCAGCCACGGCCGGCATCGCCAAGAGCATCAAGACGAATGCCAGGCGTTTCATGATCGATCACACCACAAATTCCCCAAGTCTTTGCAGTGCTCTGGCAAGCTTGGCCTGTGCCACCGACGCCTCGGCCAGACGCGCGCGCTGATCCTCAACCACTTCGGGCGGCGCCTTGGCGACGAAATCGGCGTTGCCGAGCTTCTTTTCGAGCTTGCCGGCCTCCCCGGCGACGCGTTCGATTTCCTTGCGCAGCCGCGCCCGCTCGCGGTCGATGTCGATGACGCCGGCGAGCGGCAGCATGACCGTCGCCTCGTCGACGACGATTTGCACTGCGCCCGGCGCCGGCCCTTCGAGGCGGATGTCCGAGAGCCGCGCCAGCCGGCGAATGATCTCGCCATGGGCGGCGAGCCGTTGCTGTGTCAGCGGCCCGGCCTCGCGCAGCACCGCCGGAATCTCGGCCCCTGGTGGCACATTCATCTCCGACCGCACGGCCCGGACATCCGAGACGAAGCGGATCACCCAGTCCAACTCCGCCGTCGCCTCGCGGTCTATCAGGCCGGGGGCGAAACTCGGCCAGCGCGCGACGATCAGCGGTTTGTCGCCATCGAGCGCCTGCTGCCACAACTCCTCAGTGATGAAGGGCATGAAAGGATGCAGCAGATGCAGCAATCGGCCCAGCGCCCAGGCGATCGCCGCTCGCGTCTCGGCCCTCGCCGCGGCATCGAAGTCGGCGAAGATCGGCTTGGCGAATTCGAGATACCAGTCGCAGAATTCGCCCCAGACGCCGTGGTAGAGCGCGTGGGCCGCTTCGTTGAATTTGTACTCGGCCAGCGCCTTATCGACGCGGGCGGCGAGGTCGACGATGCGCCCGACCGCCCAGCGATTGAGGCGTTGCCGGCAGTGCGACGGATCGAAGGCCGGGTCGAGCCGGCATTCGTTGACCTGGCAAAACCGGGCGGCATTCCACAGCTTGGTCGCGAAATTACGATAACCTTCGACCCGGCTCTCCGCCAACTTCACGTCGCGGCCCGGGGCGGCGAAGGCCGCCAGCGTAAAGCGCAGGGCATCGCAACCGTATTTGTCGATGAGATCCAGCGGGTCGACGATATTGCCCTTGGCCTTCGACATCTTCTGGCCATGCTCGTCGCGCACGAGGGCGTGGATATAGACGGCGCTGAACGGCGTCTCGCCCATGAAATGCAGACCCATCATCATCATCCGGGCAACCCAAAAGAAGATGATGTCGAAACCAGTCACCAGCACGGCGCCGGGGTAGTAGCGGGCAAGCTCCGGAGTCTTCGCCGGCCAGCCAAGCGTGGAGACGGGCCATAGCGCCGAGGAGACCCAGGTATCGAGCACATCCTCGTCGCGCCGCAGCGCGCTCGCCTGCCCGTAATGTTTCAACGCCGCCGCGCCGGCCTCATCCTCGCTCATGGCGACGAAAACCTCGCCGTCCGGCCCATACCAGGCCGGCACCTGGTGACCCCACCAGAGCTGGCGCGAGATGCACCATGGCTGGATGTTGCGCATCCATTGAAAATACGTCGCCGTCCACTGTTCCGGCATGAAGACCGTCCGCCCCTGCTGCACTGCGGCGATAGCCGGCTCCGCCAGTTTGGCCGCGTCGACGTACCACTGATCGGTCAGCCAGGGCTCGATCACCACGCCGGAGCGGTCGCCATGGGGAATGGTCAGGGCATGTGGTTCGATTTTCTCGATCAGCCCCGCTGCCTCGAGATCGCCCACCACCTTCTTGCGCGCGGCTTCGCGCGACAGGCCGCGATAAGCCTGCGGCACTTGATCGTTGAGGCGCGCGTCGGCATCGAAGATGTTGATCATCGGCAAATCGTGCCGCTTGCCGACTTCGAAATCGTTGAAGTCATGGGCCGGCGTAATCTTGACCGCACCGCTGCCGGCCGTCGGATCCGCATGTTCGTCGCCGACAATCGGGATCAGCCGATCCGCCAAGGGCAGGCGAAGCTGTTTGCCGATCAAGGCACGGTAGCGCTCGTCGGCCGGATGGACGGCAACGGCCGTGTCGCCCAGCATGGTCTCGGGCCGCGTGGTCGCGACAACGACGAAGCGCCCCGCCTCGCCTTCCACCGGATATCGCAGATGCCAGAGATGCCCCTTGATCTCGCGCTGATCCACCTCGAGGTCGGAAATCGCCGTATGCAGCTTCGGATCCCAATTGACCAGACGCTTGTCGCGATAGATCAGGCCTTGACGATGGAGATCGACGAAGACCTTGCGCACGGCATGACTCAGGCCTTCGTCCATGGTGAAGCGATCGCGCGCCCAATCGGCCGAAGCGCCCAGGCGGCGAAGCTGGCTGACGATCGCGCCGCCCGATTCCCGCTTCCACTCCCACACCTTGTCGAGGAAGTCGGCCCGCCCGATGGTCTTCACATTGGCCCGGGTGCCGGGCCGCGCCAGCACGAAGCCCTGCTCGGCAAGCTGGCGCTCCACCACCATCTGGGTTGCGATGCCGGCATGGTCCGTGCCGGGCTGCCAGAGCACGTCCCTGCCGCGCATCCGCTCATGGCGCACGAGAATGTCCTGCAGGGTGAAGGTCAGCCCATGGCCCATATGCAGGCGGCCCGTCACATTGGGCGGCGGCATCATGATGGTGAAAGGGGTGGCGGACGACGACGGATCGCAGGCGAAATAACCGCCCTGCTCCCAGCGCGCGTAATG
>JBGPNG010000262.1:0-4018 GCA_041487395.1 Dongiaceae bacterium | reverse complement strand
GTCGTCATCCATTGCAACCAGACCGACGGCGACGACGAGGAGTGCAACGGCGGCGATCCCATGTTCTCGCCCTCGCAGCGCATCTGGGGCTATGAGACGCCCGACGGCTCCTTCGCCCAATTCACCGCCGTGCAGGCCCAGCAATTGATGCCGCGACCGCGCCACCTGACCTGGGAAGAAAGCGGCTGCTATGTGCTGACGCTGGCCACTTCCTATCGCATGCTGTTCGGCCATCGTCCGCACATCCTGAGGCCGGGCCAGAACGTGCTGGTGTGGGGCGCCTCGGGCGGCATCGGCTCCATGGCCGTGCAATTGATCTCGACGGCCGGCGCCAATGCCATCGGCATCATCTCCGACGATGCCAAGACCGATTTCGTCATGCAACTCGGCGCCAAGGGCGTCATCAACCGGAATAATTTCCAATGCTGGGGCCCGCTGCCCGATGTCGACGACGTGCCCGGCTACAACGACTACATGAAGCGCGTGCGTGAATTCGGCAAGGCGATCTGGGCCATCACCGGCAAAGGCAACGACGTCGACTTCGTCTTCGAACATCCGGGCGAACAGACCTTCCCGGTTTCCTGCTTCGTGGTGAAACGCGGCGGCATGGTGGTGTTCTGCGCCGGCACCACCGGCTACAACATCACCTTCGATGCGCGCTTCGTCTGGATGCGCCAGAAGCGCATCCAAGGCAGCCATTTTGCCAATCTGCTGCAGGCGAGCCAGGCCAACGAGCTAGTCATCGACCGGCGCATCGATCCCTGCATGTCGGAAGTCTTTCCCTGGGGCGAAATTCCCCGCGCGCACACCAAGATGATGAAGAATCAGCATAAGCCCGGAAACATGGCGGTGCTGGTCCAGGCCAAGCGCCCCGGCATGCGCACACTGGACGACGCGCGCGAGGCGTGATCCCGCCGGCCGCCAGGCAAGGTTCACCACAGAGGCACGGAGACACAGAGAAGAAAATCTGTCTTATGCTTCGATAGCCTGAGTGCGGAAGAAATTTCTTGGGCTTCGCCCTCAGGCTGCTGGACGCGGACAAGCTAAGAACATCCGGTCATCCGTCGAAATCGCTGACTCGTTATCTCTGTGCCTCTGTGCCTCTGTGGTGACCTAACTCCCATGATCGAACCCGCCAATCTCATTCTCCTCGCGCGCCAAGCGCTGAGCGCCGCCGAAACGATGGTCGAGCAGGCGCGAGGGCAAGTAAGAGAACTCGTCGGCGGCGGACGCATCGACAACGCCGCCCTTGAGCGCGAACAGTTTGCCGCCCATGGCCTCGCCTGGTACGCCACATATGCGGCGGCGCTGCGCCAGATGCTGGAATGGGCCGAACGCCTTGAATCCTCCGGCCGGGTCGGCGAGCGCGAGCGGCTGATCCTGCAATCCGCCTTCGGCGAATATTTGGCGCAAATGGCGGGTGGGATTGCCATGAGCCAGGGTGAGATCGCGCGGCCAGCCGATCTCGGCATCGAATCCGCTGCCGCGACCCTCCGTTCCGACAAGGCGGCGACCCAGTTGATGCGCGAGGGCAACGGCGCCGCGACGCGGCGGCGGTTGGCCCTGCTGATCGAAGACGGTGAATTCGGCGAAGCGGGACTCGACGACGATTCCCTGATCATGATCCGCGACCAATTCCGCCGCTTCGCCGACAGCCACCGCGAGGACGCCCAGCGCTGGCATCGCCAAGACACGCTCATCCCCATCGAGGTGATCGAGGAGCTGGCGGGCCTCGGCATTTTCGGCCTCACCGTGCCCGAAGAGCATGGCGGGCTCGACCTCGGCAAGCTCGCCATGTGCGTGGTGACGGAAGAGCTTTCGCGCGGCTATATCGGCCTCGGCTCGCTGGGCACGCGATCGGAGATTGCCGCCGAACTCATCCGGCTCGGCGGCACCGAGGCGCAAAAGCTGAAATGGCTGCCCGGCATCGCCAGCGGGAAGATCCTGCCGACGGCGGTATTCACCGAACCCGGCACCGGCTCCGATCTCGGCAGTCTGCGCACCCGGGCGGAGCGCGACGGCGGAGTCTATCGCGTCACCGGCAACAAGACATGGATCACCCATGCGGCGCGCAGCGATGTCATGACGCTGCTGGCCCGCACCGATCCGAAGGAGCCGGGCTACAAGGGCCTTTCCATGTTCATCGCCGAAAAGCCCCGCGGCACGGCCGACGATCCTTTTCCGGCCGAGGGCATGAGCGGCGGGGAAATTCGCGTGCTGGGCTATCGTGGCATGAAGGAATACGAACTCGCCTTCGATGGGTTTGAGGTGAAGGCCGAAAACCTTCTCGGCGGCATCGAGGGCGAAGGCTTCAAGCAGCTCATGGCGACATTCGAATCGGCCCGCATTCAGACGGCGGCCCGGGCGACGGGCGTGGCTCAATCGGCCCTCGAACTCGGCTTGGCTTACGCGCGAAGCCGAAATCAGTTCGGCAAGCCGATCTACGAGTTCCCGCGCGTCCACGGCAAGCTCGCCTGGATGGCGGTCGAAACCATGATCGCTCGCCAGCTTACGTACTACGCCGCGCGGCAGAAGGATTCCGACCGGCGTTGCGACATCGAGGCGGGCATGGCCAAGCTGCTCGCCGCCCGCGTCGCCTGGGCCAATGCCGACAACGCCCTCCAGGTTCATGGCGGCAACGGCTATGCGGAAGAATACGCCATCAGCCGGGTGCTGTGCGATGCGCGCATCCTGAACATCTTCGAGGGCGCCGCCGAGATCCAGGCGCAGGTGATCGCGCGAGGCCTGCTGGCGGGGCGGAACTAGCAGCGCGGATAGCGCTTTAGCCCGCCAATCCCCCGCCATCGCCACTCGCCGGCGATGCTGCTAGCTTTGCCGGGCCGGCACGAGGGAGGGCGCATGGCCAACATCGTCGACGATCTGATCGCTGCCTTGGGCGCCGATGTCGTCACGCGCGGCGAGGCGGTCGACAAGCGCTACCACTGCGATTGGAGCGCCATCGATCCGGCGCGCCCGCTGGCCCTCATCCGTCCGCGTTCCACGGCCGAGGTATCGACGGCGCTACGCCTCTGTCATGGCGCCGGCCAATCGGTGGTGCCGCAGGGCGGGTTGACCGGTCTTGCCGGTGGCGCGACGCCCAGGACCGCCGATATCGTGCTGTCCCTCGAGCGCCTCGCCGGCATCGAGGAGATCGACCCGGCTGCAGCGACCATGACGCTTCGCGCCGGCACGATCCTGGAGAGCGCACAGCGCGAGGCCGATGACGCCGGCTTTCTTCTTGCCCTCGATCTGGGTGCGCGGGGTTCCTGCCAGATCGGCGGCAATCTTTCGACCAACGCCGGGGGCAATCGCGTCATCCGCTATGGCATGGCCCGCGAGCAGGTACTGGGCCTGGAAGTCGTGCTGGCGGACGGCCAGATCGTGACCTCCCTCAACAAGATGCTGAAGAACAACGCCGGTTACGACATCAAGCAGCTTTTCATCGGCGCCGAAGGCACGCTCGGCGTCATTACCCGCGCGACATTGCGCCTGCATCCCAAGCCGCGCAGCCGGGCCACGGCTTTCTGCGCGCTGGCCGATTACCCGACCGTGGTCGCCTTGCTGCGCCGGGCGCAGAGCGAACTCGGCGGCATCTCGGCCTTCGAGGTCATGTGGCGCGAATTCTATGACTTCGTCGCCAACCACGCCGCGGCCAAGCAGAAACCGCTGCCCGACCACCATCCCTTCTATGCCCTGATCGAGTTCACCGGCAGCGATGCGGCGGCCGACCCGGCGCGTTTCGAGACGCTGCTGGGCGAGGTCATGGCCGATGGTGCCATCCTCGACGCGGTCGTCGCCCAGTCCGAACAGGCGGCGCGCGACTTCTGGCTGATCCGCGAAGGCCATGCCATCGACACCCTGCCGCTGGTCATCAATTTCGATGTCAGCCTGCCCATCGGCGAAATCGACAAATTCGTGACCCGCTGTCGCGCCGGATTGCAAGGGCGTTGGCCCGGTTCCCACAATCTGTTTTATGGCCATATCGGCGACAGCAATCTGCATATCTCGGTGATCATCT
>JBGPNG010000261.1:0-4021 GCA_041487395.1 Dongiaceae bacterium | reverse complement strand
GACCGCATCGACGAATACGGCGGCAGCCTGGAAAACCGCTTGCGGCTGTTTCGCGAGATCATCGAGGAGGCGAAGTCGGCCGTGGGCGACACCTGCGCCGTCGCCGTTCGCTTCGCCACCGACGAGTTGATGGGCGCCGACGGCATCGCCTCCGATGCCGAAGGGCGAGACGTGGTGGCGATGCTGGCCGAGCTACCCGACCTCTGGGACGTCAATGTCAGCCCTTGGTCCAACGATTCGACGACTTCGCGATTCAATCCGGAGGGTTCCCAGGAGCCCTTCACCGCCTTCGTCAAGCGCCTGACCTCGAAGCCCGTCGTGGGCGTCGGCCGCTTTACTTCGCCCGACAGCATGGTCTCGCAAATTCGGCGCGGCATCCTTGATTTCATCGGCGCGGCGCGGCCTTCGATCGCCGATCCCTTCCTGCCGAAGAAAATCGAGGAAGGGCGGATTGAGGACATCCGCGAATGCATCGGCTGCAATATCTGCGTCAGCGGCGATTTCACGATCACGCCGATCCGCTGCACTCAGAATCCGACCATGGGCGAGGAATGGCGCAAGGGCTGGCATCCGGAGATCATCCCGGCCAAGTCTTCCGATGACGCAATATTGATCGTGGGTGCGGGACCGGCCGGCCTCGAATGCGCGAGGGCCCTGGGCCAGCGCGGCTATCGCGTTCACCTTGCCGAGGCGGGCGAGGAACTGGGCGGCAGGGTGAGCCGCGAAGCCAGGCTTCCGGGACTTGCCGAATGGGCGCGGGTGCGCGACCACCGGCTCCAGCAGATCGGAAAAATGGCAAACGTCGAGATCTACCCGGCAAGCCGGCTCACGGCCGACGATATCCGGGAATTTGGCTTTCCCCATGTGGTTCTGGCGACCGGCGCGCGCTGGCGCGGCGATGGCGTCGGCCGCTGGCATAGCCGGGCGGTCCTGGGCTTCGAAGGGCCGGCCGTCTTTACGCCCGACGACATCATGGCCGGGCGCCTGCCGGAAGGCCCTGTCGTGATCTTCGATGACGATCACTATTACATGGGCGGCGTATTGGCCGAGAAGCTGCGGCGCGCCGGGCTCGCGGTCACCTTGGTGACGCCCGCCGAACTCGCATCCGTTTGGACCGCCAATACGTTGGAGGTGAAGAAAATCCAGACACGGCTGCTGCAGCTTGAGGTGAAGATCCAAGCCAACAGGGCCGCGACGGCTTTCCATGCCGACCACGTCGATCTCGCTTGCGTTTTCACTGGCCGGGCGGAGACGATCGCGGCGCGCTCGATCGTCACCGTGACGGCTCGCTTGCCCGAGGAAGAGATCTATCTGGCTCTGAAGGGCGCACCGGGCGCGTTGAAATCCGTGCGCGCCATCGGCGATTGCTATTCGCCCGGCACCATCGCCGCCGCCGTCTACGGCGGCCACGAATACGCTCGTGGGCTGGACGGGCCGCCGCCAGGCGACGTGCCGTTCCGGCGCCAATTGCCGGAACGCATCGCCGGTTAAGGGTCAATGATCGATCGTGCGGTGCGGATGGGTGGTCGGCGCGGCGCGCGGATCGAGTTCGGGCGCGCCATAGGTTCCCTGGGTCATCGGCACGGCCACGAAGTTCAACTGCTCCTTTGCCGTCTTCGCGCGGCGAACCAGGATGCGCCAGATCACGAACATGGCGAGCAGCACCATGGCACAGCCCAGAAACAGGAACACGCCACGGGGGTCGGTTTTTCCGACGATCACACCGGCGACCGACGGACCGATGGATGAACCCAATCCCCAGGCGAACAACAGACCGCTGGAGGCGGCGACGAAATCCTTCTTCTCGATGTAGTCGCTGGCTTGGCCGACACCCAGCGCATAGAGCGGGGCCATCAACCCTTCGGCGATGAAGATTAGGGTCGTCATCAAGATGAACGAACTGCTTCCAACCATATAAAGCGCAAAGGCGGTTGCCGCGGCGCCCAATGCGGCCGCCAGCATCAAAGGCCGGCGGCCGAGATGGTCGGACAGATATCCGACGGGAAACTGCATCACCAGCCCGGCGATGGTACTGAAGCTATAGACGATGGAAAGCTGCTGCGTGCTGTAGCCGGCATTGACCATGTAGCTCGGCAGCAGGGCATAGAGGGCTGGGGTTGCCACGCCCGACCCGAAACAGGCGACAACGCCCAGCGGTGAGATCTTATAAAGCTTGCGTACCCCGAAATGGCTGCGCTCGCCGATCTCGGGATTGCCGATGCCGGTGAGCCCGAGCGGCACCAGCGAGGTGACGAGCGCGATGGCCGCCAGCGTGAACAGGCGATGGCCGGTGGGATCGGTCAGGTTGAGCGCCAGTGGGCTGACGCCGCTGGCCGCCCATGACACGGCCATATAAAGCGAGAATACCCGGCCGCGATTGTCATCGGTCGCCTTGTCGTTGAGCCAACTCTCGACGACGACGAATTGACCGGCGATGGCGTAGCCCATGATGACGCGCAGCACCACCCAGATATAGATATCGTCGAAGACGAGATAGAGCAGCGTCGCATTTGCGGCGACCGCAGCGAAGACGGCGAAGGTTCGGATATGGCCGACACGGTCGATGACCCGGTGAGCGCTCAGGGTCCCGACGAGGAAACCGACGAAATAGGCTGAACCGATGAAGCCGATGATCTCGATCGGTGCCGCGCGATGGGTGAGCTGAAGCGCGATGGTTGGCGACAATATGCCCAATGCCGTCTCAAGACAAACGACGCCGACCAGCACCTGTGTGACCGGACGAACGGCCTGCAACATGTAAGCCCCCGAGGACGACAGCCCACTCTCTCAGCCAGCGCCCGTCCTGGCAATGGGCTGCGCAGGGACGGTGGGTCAATTCGCCGAGTGGTTCGACGAGCACGCCGTGAGGTTCTTGTCTCGCCTCATTGTGCGGGTCATGCCCGGGCCGGCCAACGGCCGAGACCAGCAGCCTTGGAGAAACTCAATGCCACTTGACTTCGTCCACGCTAGATGCCCGCGACAAGACATGGGGGCATGACGATGTTGCCGGTTCAGCGGCGCGCAGCGGCCATGCTTGTCGAGAGGTGAGGTCGCCAAACTGATCCAGCGCGCCGAGGCGAGCAAGGTAGGGTCATTCGATCAATGCCCTTTGGCCGCGCTTATAGAGCCCGTTGGCGATGATCAGCCGCTGGATTTCGCTGGTGCCTTCCCAGATACGGTCGACCCGGAGCTCGCGGTAGAAGCGTTCGGCCACATTCTCGCGCATGTAGCCGCGCCCGCCGAAAATCTGCACCGCGCGATCGGCGACCCGATTGGCCATTTCCGAGGCGTAGAACTTGGCCATGGCACAATGGGCGTGGCTTACCTTGCGCTCGACGCCGGCATCGATCTCTTCGGCCGTGCGATAGGTCATCAGGCGCGCGGCCCACAACTCCGTCAGGCTATCGGCCAGCATGAATTGAATGGCTTGCTGCTCCGCCAGCGGTTTGCCGTAGGCGATCCGGTCCTTGACGAAGGTGCGGGCCTCCTCGATCAGGCGACTGGCTGCACCGCAGCAGCGCGCGGCGATGCCCAGGCGCTCATAGCGGAACCAATCATAGGTGAAATCCATGCCTGCCCCTTCCTCGCCGATACGGTCGGCGGCGGGCACGCGCACGTTTTCGAAGCGATAGATCGGATGGGTGTCGGCATAGTTGTGGCTATATGCGGGAATGCGCACCAGCGTGACGCCCGGTGCATCCATGGGCACGAAGAAGAGGGCGTGACTGCCCTCGTTGGGGCCGCCGGCGATCTTGGCCTGAAAGATGAAATGGTCGGAATGATTGGCACCCGTGACATGCCATTTCTCGCCGTTCAGCACGTAATGCTCGCCGACCCGCCGCGCCGTCGCCTTGATGGCATCGACGTCTGAGCCGGCGTCCGCCTCCGTGATGGCATAGCACTCGTCGCGCTCGCCGCGGATGTTGGGCATGACCCAGGTCGCCATCTGATGGGGCGATCCGGCGCAGGCCGCCACCATCCAGGGCGGCGTCGAGTGATAGCACCAGCCGAGCGCGTTGGT
>JBGPNG010000260.1:0-4022 GCA_041487395.1 Dongiaceae bacterium | reverse complement strand
GGCGCCGACAGCAATGGCAGCCCGGCGCAGGCGGTTTCTTTGATCGACTTCGGTGAATAGGCCACGCAGCAGCGAGCCCTCGCGGAGCCAAGCCCCGCCGGCCGATATTCGCTGCGCCTCGAAGCCGGCGCCTTTCAACCGACATTCTCCAGATCACCAAGGATCGGCGTGAACGCTATCATTTTGCCAGGGTACCAGGAAGCCGAAAGACCACTTCCGGGGTGCTTCCGGCGTGCTCAACCCTGCGTTCCATATTAGCGAGGCCGATTTTGGGGCTTTTCCTCATCATTCACGCGCACGCCTTCCGTGGCGACGATCTTGACGTGCTTTTCCCCGTGGCCGGTCCGCGACCCGGGCGCGACAGCCTCGGGCAATGCCAGCGTCCGCATGAAGTTGGCGAGATTGTAGGCAAGCGCATGAAGCCGAAGCCGGAAGGCATTGGCGTACTCAGGCGGTCTCGAAGATCGCCTCGACCTCGACTGCGACGTCGTAGGGCAGTGCCGCAACGCCCACGGCCATGCGCGTATGGCGGCCGGCATCCCCAAAGATATCGACGAACAGATCGGAAGCGCCGTTCACGACTTGGGATTGGCCGTGGAAATCCGGCATCGAATTGACGAAACCGGCGATGCGCAAGCATTGCGTCAGGCGATCGAGATCGCCGTCGAGGGCGTTACGCAGATGGGCGATCAGGTTGAGGCCACAGAGCCTTGCCGCCTGCTGGCCCTGTTCGATCTGGAATTCGCGGCCGAGTTTGCCGATGAACCGGCGCTCCCCGTTCCACTGGGACAGCTGCCCCGTCACGAACAGAAGCTTGCCGCTGCGCAGAAAGGGAACGTAATTGGCGCCGGGCTTGCTGGCCTCGGGCAACTCGATCTTCCGGTCGGCAAGACGCTTGTCGATTTTTCCCATATTCGATCCCCGGGTTGATTGCGGATGTATTGGGTTTGCACCTCGAAACCGGCGAGGCGCCCGGATCGTAACGCCGATCGCCCTACTTGCCTTCCGGCTGGTAGCGACTGACCTCCTGCCCGGCATTGCCGGCAAGGGCCGCGAAGAAGGGTATCGAGAGCAGCGAGACCAGCCCCATGGCGATGAAGACAGGCGTGAAATCGCCGGGCACCAATCCGACGGCGGCATGATTGGGCTTCAGCAGGGCAAGAGCCGCGGCCGCCAACGCCATCCCCATGCTGAGGGAAAGTTGCTGTGCGGCACTCGTGAGACTCGTCGCCCGGCTCATGCGCGGGGGCGGCACGTCCGCGTAGCCGACCGCGTTGATGCAAGTGAACTGCAGGGAGCGGAAAAACCCGGTGACGAGCAACGCGCCGGTAATCAGCGTGTAGGGCAGGCTTGGACGCAGAAAGCCATAGGCCATCAGCATGACGGCACAGATTACCGCGTTCCACAGCAGCAGCCGGCGGAAACCGAAGCTTCGCACGATGGGCGGGGCCATGATCTTCATGAACAAGGCGCCGACTGCGGCAGCAAAGGTCAGAGAGCCGGATTGGAAGGGGGTCAGGCCAAATCCCACCTGAAACATCAGCGGCAATAGAAACGGCACGCCGCCGACGGCGATTCGGAATAGGGAGCCGCCGAGGATCGAAGCGCGGAACGTGGCCAGGTCGAGCAGGCTGAAATCGATTGCCGGGCTGGGCGAGCGCCGCGCATGGCGGCGGAAGAACCACAGGCAGGCGACGGAGAAGGCGATTGTCACCGCCTCGACCGAGCCGGGCAGGAAACCTCGTCCGACGTTGTCCAATCCGAGCGCCATGGTGCCGAGCCCAAAACCGCTCAGCAGCAGTCCGCGGATATCGGCAGGGCCCGGTTCGCTTTGGCGCAAATTGGGAATGAGCCGAAGGGCGAGCACGAGCCCCAGCACGCCGATAGGTAGATTGATGTAGAAAATCCAGCGCCAGGATGAGTATGTCGCGATGAAACCGCCGACCAGCGGTCCGATAGCCGGGCCGATCAGGGCGGGCACGGTGACATAGCTGAGGGCCTGGACGAGCTGGGATTTCGGCACCGTGCGCAACAGCACAAGCCGGCCCACGGGTGTCATCATGGCGCCCCCAAGACCCTGCAGCACCCGGGCGGCGATCATCTCCGGCAGATTCTGCGCCATGCCGCAGAGAAGTGAACTGATGGTGAAAACACCTATGGCGGTCGCGAACACGTCGCGGGCGCCGAACCGGTCGGCGAGCCAGCCGCTGGCAGGAATGAAAACCGCAAGGCTGAGCAGATAACAGGTCATCGCGACATTCAGGGTCAGCGGGCTTTGGCCGAGGCTTTGCGCCATCGCCGGCAGCGCCGTCGCCACCACGGTCGAATCGAGATTTTCCATGAACAGCGCGCAGGCGACGATCAGCGGCAGGACGAGCGGCGGACGGTCGGTGTGGGGTGCGGCGATGGCGTTTGGCGACGACATGAACAAATCCAGGATAGCCCGAAGTACCGGCCGCGGCGATGCTCGTCCGTCAAATCCGCCCTGCACACCGCGCAGGACGGCGGGGCTTGGCGCCTGTAACAGCGGAGAAGGAAGGCTTTGGTCGACGGCGTCAGGCGGTCTTGGCCTCGCCCAGGCCGAGCTCCTCGATCATTTTCTGCCGCATGATGAACTTCTGTACCTTGCCGGTGACCGTCATGGGGAAGGCATCCACGAAGCGGATGTGATGGGGAATCTTGTAATGGGCGATCTGGCCGGTACAGAAGGCGACAACCTCCTCCATGGACAAAGTTTCATCTGCCCGAAGGCGAATCCAGGCGCATAGCTGTTCGCCATATTTGGCATCAGGTATTCCGAAGACCTGGACGTCCACGATCTTGGGATGACGATAGAGGAACTCCTCGATCTCGCGCGGGTAGATATTCTCGCCGCCGCGGATCACCATGTCCTTGATGCGGCCAACGATGTGGCAATAGCCATCGGCGTCGATCGTGGCGAGATCGCCGGTATGCATCCAACGGGCCGCATCGATGACCTCTTCGGTGCGCGCCTCATCGGCCCAATAACCGCGCATGACGGAATAGCCTCGGGTCAAAAGCTCGCCGGGCGTGCCGGGCGGCACGATGCGGCCTGCGGCGTCGATGATCTTCACTTCAAGATGAGGCTGGATGCGGCCGATGGTCGAGACCCGCCGTTCGATAGGATCGTCGGTCGAACTCTGGAAGCTGACGGGGCTCGTTTCCGTCATGCCATAGGCGATGGTGATCTCGCGCATGTGCATCTTCTCGGTGCACCGCTTCATGACTTCGATGGGACAGGGGCTGCCGGCCATGATTCCCGTGCGCAGGCTGGAGAGATCGAAACGCGCGAAATCCGGATGATCCAGCACGGCGATGAACATGGTGGGAACGCCATGCAGGCCGGTGCAGCGCTCCGCCGCCACTGCCTCCAGCACGGCGCCGGGGTCGAAGCCTTCGCCCGGCACCACCATGCAGGCGCGGTGGGTGATGCAGGCGAGGTTGCCCAGCACCATGCCGAAGCAGTGATAGAACGGTACCGGAATGCAGAGTTTGTCCTGATCGGTCAGGCGCATGGCCTCGCCGATGAAGAAGCCGTTGTTCAGGATGTTGTGGTGGGTGAGGGTGGCGCCTTTGGGATTGCCGGTCGTGCCGCTGGTGAACTGGATGTTGATGGGGTCGTCGAACTGCAGCTCGCTTTGCAATGCGGCGAGGCGCTGCCGGCTCTCCGGCGTCGCCGCCGCGGCGATATCGGCGAAGTTCAACATGCCGGGGCTGCGCTCGCTGCCCAAGCGGATGACCCAGCGCAGATCCGGTGTTTTCGGCGCCGCGAGCGCGCCTGGCTTGCTGCCCGCGAGTTCCGGGCAGAGGTTGTCGATCATGGCAAGGTAGTCGCTGGTCTTGAAACTGGGGGCGAGGATCAGCCCCCGGCAACCGACCTTGTTGAGGGCGTACTCCAGCTCGGCCAGGCGATAGGATGGATTGATGTTCACCAGGATGAGGCCGGCCTTGGCAGTGGCGAACTGGGTGATCAGCCACTCCGCATTGTTGGGCGACCAGAT
>JBGPNG010000259.1:0-4034 GCA_041487395.1 Dongiaceae bacterium | reverse complement strand
AGAGATAGCGGCTGAGGCGGCGCGCGCCGTCATCGAGCGCCTGGGTTGTGCGGTGTAGGTCCCGAGGGCCGGCAAGCCGAATGAACCGATCCCGCAGATCCTCCCGTTGCAGCAGAAAGAAGACGACAAAGACAATGACAATGCCGGCCGTCGCCAAAGGGTGGAGAAGCGGACCGAGTATGGCCTGAATCACCTCCAGCGGCGTCGAAGCAGATTGGCGGATCTCCACGGGAATTGCCGGTGGTTCTTGAACCGCCGGCAGAGACATGGCCTCCTGCTTTGTTTTAGGCTTATCGGGCGTTTCCGCTGGTTTCGCGATTTCGTTCCCGAGATCCTTCAGCATCCCGGATAGGGGACCAAAAGTGCTGCTCCCCAATGCCGCCTGCCGAAGCGATTGCACTTTCTCTGTCATATTGTAGCCATACAGAGGCAGATTTTGCGCGAGTTGAGCAAGCTGGCCGCCGATAAGAGCGCCAGTGCCAAAGATCAGGACGAAGGCGACCGCCACGGCAGCGACAACCGCGGGGACGCGGCCAAAATGCCAACGCCGCAGCGCCAGCACGAGCGGCCCTAGAGCGAAACTGAGCAATAGAGCGAGAGCAAGGGGCATGACAACGTCGCGGGCGAAATAGAGCACCGCGACCGCGACCAGAACGACCGCCATTGTTTCCAAGGGTAGTGCCGACGCTCTCAATCTCCTGACATCGGGCGGGGACCGACTGCCCTCACGCACGAGTTAAGTAGGGATACGGGTCTTATACAGTAGCGTGTCATGTCGCTGGGCGTCACCGCTGTCCCGCATTGAACATCAACGAAACGCCCAAGCCTTAGATAGAGAGTGACGGGCGAATTTGAATTCCGATTGGAACTCGGAAATGGGGCGTCGCCGACGTGTGGGGAATCCTGCTGAAAGGTCTCGCGCTCATGGATTGCAGAGCAATTGCTGGGCTCATATGTGCCTTCTGGCTTGCCGGCTGCGTGCATTTGCCCGATGCGGCTTACCCGCAAAGTGCAGCCGGTCAGATGGACGGCCCTATCACCAACTCGACGCCCCTGGCCGCGGTCATTGAGAAGCAGCAGGTTCACCCCCTCGACCCAGCCGCCGGAACCCCCCTGCTCGATCAGGCGATGATCGAACTGGCCAAGACCGATCCCAAGAATCGGTATCGCGGGATCACCTACAATCTGACCTAGGACAATGTTCTCGATTCCCGCTGGTTGGTGCAAACGCCTAATGTTTGGGGTCGAAAATCCGCCTCTATCGCCTTCATCCCTCTCGAGTGCAAAGGCAAATGCGAGCCGGATTTTCATTTGCCGTTCTGCCGTCGCAATTCGGATTGCGAAGGGTCTGGAGCGGTCTGCGGCCATTTGGCCGCCTTCGATACCTCGCCTGATCTCATCGGCAAGCGGCTTTGTCTAGGCCATTCGGACGCCGTGATCGATCGCTTCTACCGACCGATCATCGATGCGCAGCAGGCCGTTGACATAACATTATTGCAGCCGGTGCCGGATATTCGCTTTCTCGCGGTCTTGCGCAATGCCGTGACGATGCTGGCCCGCAACCATCGGGCGGTGACCATACGGGTACTTATCGGGCAAGTCCCGCCAGACGGCGTGGATGCCAAGGGGTTCCTGGGCGAACTCGTGCGCGATGCAAAGACGGTGCCGGGTGCCCGGCTCACGGTCTATGCCGGCGGCATGCGATCGTGCGGTGGCGAAATGTCATGCCGGTCATTCTCCTGGAACCACGCCAAGATCGTTGCCGTCGACGGCAGGACTTCTGTCGTGGGCGGCCATAATATGTACAGCCAGGATTATCTGATCGATCAGGCGATCCACGACATCTCCATGGAGCTTCGAGGCAGCGCTGCGATCGATGCACATCGGTTTGCCGACGAGCTATGGCAGTACGTCTGCGGTCACGGCGGCTCCAGCAGCGCTGTCAGTATGTATGTGTATCGCAGCGGCAGCGCCGAGATATCGTCGGGCTGCCTGCCGAAGATCCAACTGCCCTCCCGGCCGTCGCGTGCAGCTTCGGGCGTGCCAATGCTGGCCACCGCTCGTCTGGGTGCTGGCATAACCTCCGACTTCGGCAACCAGGGCGATCTGGCGCGCGATTTGATCTTCGGTGCCGCCCGGCACGACATTATCGTCGCCCAGCAGGATGTCGCCTTCCTGCAGCCGGGAGAATTCGAGCCCCTCTATCCCGAATTGACCCTGAATGCGTGGGCCGAATTCATGCTATCCGGCCGCGGCGACGTCTTCGTGGTTCTTTCCAGCGAGGGCGCCGTGGGTCGCAGCAAGAGCGCATATAGCAATGGGGTGACGCTGGCGGCGGTTTTGCCGACAAGATGCTTCGGGTTACCCAAGCCCACAGCGCCTTGCCGAAGCCGGCTTTGATCGACTTGTTATGCAGCCATTTTCATTTGGCGCCGTTTCGCTTCGGGCCTGATGCGACCCGGCCGGGGAGTCATCCGATCGGAAACCACGGCAAATTCTGGATGGTCGACGATCGATATTTCTACATCGGCTCCGATAACCTCTATCCCGTCGATTTGCAAGAATTCGGTTACATTCTCGACGACCGGGCGGCTGGCGCCCAACTGCGGCAGAGTTATTGGGATCCCCTCTGGCGCTGGTCACGCGCCTCTGCCATCTCCGGCGCAGATGCCCCAAGTTGCTCGCTGCGCCCTAAGACCATTTCTTAGGCGGCGGGCTAACGTACCAGGGGCGGTTCCTGGCTGCCGGGTATGCCCACCAGATGGCGATAGATTGCCAATGCTCGATTCAAGTACGAAGAGTCATGATTGCCGATGAGTGCAGCGCCTTCTCGCGAGCCAGAGAGATTGTAATATCCCCAGGCTACTGGAGAAAGTCGCTCGAAGATGTAAGTCGATTTGAGATCGCCGGCATCGAAAACCGTGAATATGAACACGGAAACCGAAGTGACGTTTTCCACGGTAATGATCAAGCGGTCGGTGTCGATGGCATCGACCTTCATGTGATAGATGACGGCGTCCGAGGAGCGGTTATCCTTTTGCAGAAAATAGAAGTCCGCCCCCGATTTCAGTTCGGATAGCGCGAAATCCGCGCGGCGTTGTCGGGGGCTCGATCCGTCCAACGCGGCCGCGTCAGCGATGAGGGTGTTCCAGCGCCCATCGGTGACGGACCAATACTGGATACCACGCCAGGCCGAGAGCGCCCCGAACCTCACAAGCAGGTCATCGGCGGTGCCGCCGAATTTGAAACTTCCGGCAATGGCCGTAAGCACTGTAAAGCGCTGGGAGGCCCAGGCCATACAGGCCGGGGGCGACCAAGTAGCCGCGATATCGCACGGATGCCAGTTGCGGGCATTCGGGGGGTCGGCAAACGCCGGGAGCGTCGCTGCAACGCTCGGGTCGCAGGGCGCGATGGGCCCGTCCGCCGCTTCGGCCGACGCCAACGCGATCAGAAGGCCGGCCAAGCCTATCAGGGAAATCCGCAAGATGGGCAGTCTGCCCAACCTATTGCGGAATTCCGGCAACCGTCCGGAAAATACATTCATGTGACTTGTTAAACGCTTCCGCCGCCCGATGGTTGCCGGCCCCGAATCCGATGGCCCCGTCGGCGCCGTCGAATCATCGATCAGATATTGCTCTCAGCGGCCTTGCGCGATTCGCCGCCCCGCGGCCGGAAATCGCCGGCGCCCGCTCGGCGAGCCGAAGATCCACTCACCGAGCCGGCGCCGCGTGGCAACCTATCGACCGGCGGGCTTTTTGCCCGGCGGGGGGGCAAAGGTGGAAGCCGTTGCCAGAGGCTTCTTCTTGTCCTGCTTGGGCTTCTTCTTTTCACGATTGCTTCGTTGCTGGCCTTTGGCCATGGCGCTGTTCCTTTTCTGATGGGGCAGCTTGCCGCGGTTGCTTCCTTCTCAGGTCGCGGCAAAGATCCCTGTTACCTCGACATCGCGTTCTTCTCGGCCGAGGCCTTTCGAGTTTAACCGAGGATGAGAGACGATCCATCGGTTTTCACGGGGCAAATGCGCCAAGCCGCCGCTT
>JBGPNG010000258.1:0-4036 GCA_041487395.1 Dongiaceae bacterium | reverse complement strand
CCCTGCCCCAGGAAACGACAGGCTTCATTGTTCTCGGCCTCGACCACGGTTTCACCGCGCGCGACCTCGCCATCATCGCCGAGCCGGATATCCTGGGCGACCGCATGGCCCGGCCGACCAGGAAGCGAGCCAAGGCAGACCGTTTCCTGACCGAATTGGCGAGCTTCGCCGAGGGCGATTTCGTGGTCCATGTCGACCATGGCGTCGGGCGCTACGAGGGCCTGGAAACCCTCGACGTCGGCGGCGCGCCGCATGATTGCCTGAAGATGGTCTATGAGGGCAATGACAAGCTCTACGTGCCGGTGGAGAATATCGAGGTCCTGTCGCGCTATAGCAGCGAGGACACGCCGGCGCAGATCGATCGCCTCGGCGGCGCGCAGTGGCAGGCGCGCAAGGCCCGGGTCAAGCAGCGCCTGCGCGATATTGCCCAGCAATTGATGAAGACGGCAGCCGCGCGTGCGATTCGCACGGCCGACCCGATTCAGCCGCCGGCTGGGCTGTACGATGAATTTGCCGCACGCTTCCCCTATGCGGAGACCGAGGACCAGACAAAGGCGATCGAAGAGGTGTTGGGCGATCTTGCTGCCGGTCGGCCCATGGATCGGCTGGTCTGCGGCGACGTCGGCTTCGGCAAGACCGAAGTGGCGCTGCGCGCCGCCTTCGTCATGGCGATGAGCGGCAAGCAAGTGGCGGTGATCACCCCGACGACGCTGCTCTCCCGGCAGCATCTCAAGACCTTCACCGCCCGCTTCACGGGTCTGCCGCTGCGCATCCGCCAACTTTCGCGGTTGGTCAATGCCAAGGAGGCGGCCGAAACGAAGCGGGAGCTCGCTGCCGGCCGCGTCGATATCATCATCGGCACCCACGCCTTGCTGAGCAAGGCCGTCGGGTTTTCGCGCCTCGGGCTCGTCATCGTCGATGAGGAGCAACATTTTGGCGTTGCCCAAAAGGAAAAGCTGAAGGAGATCGGTACCGACATCCATGTCCTGACGCTGACGGCAACACCTATTCCGCGTACGCTGCAGTTGGCACTTTCCGGCGTGCGGGAGATGAGCCTGATCGCCACGCCGCCGGTCGATCGATTGGCGGTCCGCACTTTCATCCTGCCCTATGACCCCGTGATCGTTCGCGAAGCCATCATGCGCGAGCATTACCGCGGTGGGCAGATCTTCTATGTCTGCCCGCGGATCGAGGATATCGGCCGCCTGGTCGAGCGTATCGGGACATTGGTGCCGGAGATCAAGATGGTGGTCGCCCACGGACAGATGGCGCCGACGCAATTGGAAAAGGCGATGACGGCCTTCTACGATCGGCAATACGATCTCCTGCTATCGACCAACATCATCGAATCGGGCCTCGATATCCCGACGGCCAATACGATGGTCGTTCACCGCTCCGAGATGTTCGGGCTGGCCCAGCTTTATCAACTGCGTGGGCGCATCGGCCGCTCGAAACTGCGTGGCTACGCCTATCTGACCCTGCCGCCGGACCGTAAATTGTCGCCGACCGCCTTGAAGCGCCTGGAGATCATGCAAACCCTGGATCATCTGGGCGCCGGTTTCACCCTTGCGAGCCACGATCTCGATATCCGGGGTGCCGGCAATCTTCTGGGCGCCGAGCAGTCGGGCCATATCCGCGAGGTCGGCATCGAGCTCTATCAGCATATGCTGGAAGAAGCAGTGACCGAGGCGCGGGGCGCGGGTCATGCCCCTGCCGGCGAAACATGGACGCCCCAGATCAGTCTCGGCATGCCGGTCCTGATTCCGGAGAGCTATGTGGCCGACCTGCCGGTTCGCCTTGCCCTTTATCGCCGGATCGCGGTGCTGGTCGACCAGGTGGAGATCGACGGCTTCGCCGCCGAGATGATCGATCGCTTCGGCCCGCTGCCGGGCGAGGTGGAAAACCTGTTGAAGATCGTCGCCATCAAGCGCCTTTGCCGCGCGGCAAATGTGGAGAAAGTGGAGGCGGGGCCCAAGGGCGCCGTCGTCAGCCTGCACGACAATCGCTTCGCCCGACCCGATCGTCTGATCGGATTCATCGCCCAGCAGGGCGATCGTGCCTCCGTCCGGTCCGACCATCGCATGGTCTTCCGCCAGGCTTGGGAGGCTCCGCAGGATCGGGTGAAGGGCGTCGAGAGCCTTATGGAGAAACTGGCGTCCTTGGCCGCGTGAGGTAGGAGGTCCGATGTTCTATGAATCTGCGCGCAACAATCATGGGCTGCCTCGAGATCCGTTCAAAGCCCTGGTGGTGCCGCGGCCCATCGGTTGGATCACGACCATCGATGCCCAGGGTCGGGTCAATCTGGCGCCCTTCAGCTTCTTTAACGCGGTGGCCGAGGATCCCCCGATGGTCGCCTTCGCGCCAGGCGGCAGAAAGGCGGATCGGCCGATCAAGGACAGTCGGGCGAACGTGGAGGCGACGGGAGAGTTCGTGTGCAATCTCGCGACCTGGGATCTGCGCGAGGCGATGAACGCAACCTCGGCCAATCTGCCGGCTGGCGTGGACGAGATGAAGGCCGCAGGATTGACGCCGGCGCCATCGCGGCTGGTCCGCCCCCCGCGCGTTGCCGAAGCCCCGGTCCATCTCGAATGCCGGCTGTGGAAGGTGATCGACCTGCCGACGCTGGATGCGCAGCAGCCCAACTGCATCGTCATCGGTCAGGTGCTGGGCATCCACATTGCCGATAGGCTGATCAAGGACGGGCGGGTCGATATCGTGGCGGCACGACCCATTGCGCGGCTGGGCTATAGCGAATACGCGGCCGTGGACGCCAAATTCTCGATGCGCCGGCCAAACGAATCGGCAGGGCAAATCTAAGTTCAGCCCTCAGAGGTCGGACTCGGATTCCAATAGAACGGCTTGAACGGGCTGCTCTCGCGAAAAACCGTCTGCCATTGCCGACGCGCCTCGGCCGCGTCGATGCCGCCCCAGCGCTCGGCCAGTTGCGCCGGTGTCGTGGCTCCGCAGTTGTGGCAATGGCGCATTTCGAACACGGGATCCCAGGGATGGCTCGATTCCACCATGGGCACTGAAAGCGTGGTGCGGATACTCGCTTCCGCGTCCGATCCGCAATTGGGGCAAAGGAATTCGCCCGGAGGCGGCGATTGGGTCATCTGGCCGGGCGTCCTCGGGCTCAACTCGCGCTTTCGCGCAAGACGCCGGCTTCCTCTTCCCGGGCCAGGTCGAAGAGCTGAAAGAAGCTTTCCGGTTCCTGCGCGCCGGACAGCAAGAAGCGCTGATTGAATATGAAACATGGCACGCCATTGATGCCCTGGCGGCGTGCCAGCGCGTCCTCGGCGCGGACTTCCTCGCCTTCGTTGTTGCCGGCGAGAAATCCTTCGGCGTCGGGAAAACCGACGGCTTCGGCGATCTCGGCCAGGACGCGGACGCTGCCGATATCGCGCCCATCGATGAAATAGGCCTGGAACAGCCAATCGAGCAGGGCGTCCTGCAGGCCGCTGCTGGCCGCTTTGCGCAGCAGGCGATGGGACATCAGCGTGTTGGGCGTGCGCCGGATGCCCTCGAAGTTGAAGTCGATGCCCTCGCTGGCGCCGACGGCGCCGACTGCTTCGTAGATGCGCTTGGCCCGTTCCGGACTGCCGAACTTGGCATCGATATATCGATCGCGATCCATCCCCTCCGGCGGCATGCCGGGATTTAGCTGAAAGGCCCGCCAGCGCACCGCCAATTTGGGTTGCGGACGCCGGGCCATGGCCCGGGCCAGTCGGCGCTTGCCGACATAGCACCACGGACAGATCGTGTCGGAGAAGATATCGAGTTGCATGGGAACGACATGGTAAAGGATGCGGCGAAGCCAAGGGGAGCAAAAAATGCCTTATGCGGCTTTCGATCTTAGCGGACGGGTTGCTGTCGTCACCGGCGCCGGGCGCGGTCTTGGCCAGGGCATGGCGGAGGCTCTGGCCAAGGCAGGGGCCACGGTCATCGCCGCCGGACGCTCGCCAGCCGGTATCGAGCAGACCGCCGCGAAAATTCGCGCTGGCGGCGGCCGGGCCGAGGCGATCCTGTTCGACGCGGT
>JBGPNG010000257.1:0-4040 GCA_041487395.1 Dongiaceae bacterium | reverse complement strand
CTGCTGACCGAGGCGGCGGATGGCGATGTTGTGGGCTTTGCTGCCAGTGAAATAATGCAACGCTGAGCCGTAGCTATGCGCCGGCACGACCCGGAGATCGACCTGGAGGCCCGACCGTAGAATGACGGTGGCGCGCGTGCCGCCGGTGGCAACCACCTTATCAACCTCCTCGTAGGCGATGAGCCGCTTCGCCACCGGCCCGCCCCGCGCCGCCGTCACAAGAATGTCGATGTCGCCGACCGTCTCTTGGCAGCGACGATAGCTACCCGCAGCCACTACAGCCTCCACGTCGGGTGCGCCGCGGAGCCAGGCAAGAAGCGGCTCGACGTAGCTCTCGGCGAGCGCCAGCTTTAGGCGCGCCGGCGTGGCGACGTGCGCTTCGAGCGCCTGCCGCAGCTTGGCCTCGGTGGTTGCGCCGAAGCCCGGCAGGGCGCGGACCCGGCCGTCGAGTGAAGCGCGATGCAGCTGCTCGAGATTGTGGATGTCGAGTTCGTGGCACAAGGTCTTGACCCGCTTCGGCCCCAGCCCCGGCAGCTTCAACAGCTCGACGGCGACGGCCGGCGTAGCCTTGCGAAGCCGATCTAGCAGCGGAAGGTGGCCGGTTTCGGCCAGCGAGCGGATCTTGCCCGCGAGATCCTCGCCGATGCCGGGGAGGTCGGCGAGATTGCCGCCTCGGCCCAGCATGACGGCAACCTCGGTTCCCAGGCCGCGGACGACACGGGCGGCATTTCGGTAGGCGCGCACGCGGAAGGAGTTCGCCTGATCGAGTTCGAGAAGATCCGCGAGGTCGTCGAGCGCTTGCGCGATATCAGGGTTATGGGCGGGCAAGGCCAGCAGCCATCAATCGGGAGTGTCGGCACCGTTCTTGGCCGGCAAGCTGCACTCCGATTCGGGGACATCCGCCCGATCCGGAGAGCGCCCCGCCTCGATCAGATCCGGCGCCACATTCGTTTCGTACGTCGTCCCCATGGAAGGAGTGGCGCCTGGTGGCGGCGCCAAGCTTGTCGAAATTTTCCGCTTGCCTGTTCGGCGCCGGCGCCGTTTCGGCGCCGGCATGCGGGCGCTGTGTCTCTTCATGGATGGCCGCCCCGGCCGGACACCGCATGTCGGCGCCAGGGCATCCCGCTCCGCTGACGACCACCGCCCCCGCGGCCGTGCTCGAGCTCGAGCTTCGCCGACAGAAGCTCCAGCATGTCGTGGAGCGATAAGACGCCGACGAGGCGCCCTTCCTCTACGACCCACAGGCGGCTCCGTCCGCTGCGTCGCATCTGCGCCAGTGCCGCGACAGCATCAGCATCGGGGCCCACGACATCCTCAGGTCCACAAGGCGCCATGATGCGCTCTACAGGCGTGGTGGCCCATGCGGTGCGATCGATCTTCGCCGCCTGCTCCGTGCCGACGCAACCGGCGAGGAGGCCCTGCCGCGTTACCGGAAAGGAGCGATGGTGGTGGCGATAGACAAAATCCTCGACGAAAGCGGCGATCGACAGCTCGGGCGGGACGGCAATCGGCTCGCGATTCATGACATTAAGAATCGGGACACCTTCAAACGCCGTCCGGGCGATCACCTCCCGGTAGCTTGCCTCGGCGGCCCCCCTCAGAAACATGCCGATGAGGAAACGCCACATCCCGCCAATGAAATCACCCGTCATCACATCGAGGACGCCGATGACGATCAGCACGATACCGAATAAATTTCCCGCACCGGCAGCGATCCGCGTCGCCCAGACGAGGTCGCCGCGCCACATCCAGAGCGCGGCGCGCAACACACGTCCGCCGTCGAGAGGAAAGGCCGGAACGAGGTTGAACAGCATCAGCATGCCGTTGATGAATCCCAGATACCACAGCGTCCCTTGGACCGCGCCCCTCCCGTTCCATGCCTCGGCAAGGGCGGCGAGAATAAAAAAGGCAACAGAGAGCAGAAGACTTGCCGCCGGTCCCGCCGCAGCCATGAGAAGTTCGCTCTTCGGACTCGGCGGCTCGCTCTCCATTTCGGCGACGCCGCCGAATATAAAAAGCGTGATTCCGCGGATCGGCATCCCGTAGCGCCGGGCGACGAGTGAATGCGCCACCTCGTGGAAGACTATCGAGAAGAACAGGCCGATTGTCCCGGCCGACGCCATCCACCAATAGGTGGCGGGCGCAAGATGCGGCGTCATCTCCGGAAAGACGGCGTCAGCCAGCGTCCAGCCGATGAGTGCAGCCAACAGCAACCAGGAAGCGTCGATCCAGACATCGAAGCCGAAGAGCGAGAACAGTCTGATACGATGCGAGAAAATGCCGAACCTCCTGGAAAATCCAATGGGCGAGTAACAGCGATGGCATCACCGATTGGACGCCTAACCGGCAGGTTGCTCCACCCGTACACCGAGAAAATGAGAGCAGCGGAGGCGCGAGACGCCGCCGCTGCTCAGTCGGTATGTCAGGCCGCTTTGACCTCGATCTTCTTTTGCCGCTTCTGCGCCTCGGCGGTCTTCGGCAGCGTGACGGTCAGGACGCCCTTGGCGAAGTTCGCGGCGATCTTGTCCTGATCGATGCCATCCGGCAGGCGGAAGCTGCGATGGAACGAGCCGTAGCACCGCTCCGAGAGGTAGTGATTCTTGTCCTTTTCTTCCTTCTCCTGCCGCTTTTCGCCCTTCAGGATGAGCTGGTCGCCAGACAACGAGACCTCGATGCTTTTCTCATCGAGGCCCGGCATCTCGGCGGTGATCTTGTAAGCCTTGTCATCCTCGGTGACATCGGCTACCGGGACGTTGAAGTCGAAGGATGTCTCATATCGCCAGAAAGGTTCCAGGTCGAACATGCGCCGCATCGACGGCAGCTGGAACCCACTGTCGAAGCGATCGAACAGCCGGTCGATCTCATTCCGGAAGGATCGCCACGTATCCGGGAGGGATTCGCGGGGTGCAGGCGTCTTTTTGATGTGAATGACCGTATCGGGCATCGTCTATCTCCTTTCGTTGACAGGAGGTAAAACCCTCTCCTCTGTTTAAGATTTTGGCACCTCGACGCGGCAACGCCTTGATCTGGCTCAATCTGCAGATGCCGCAGTCAAAGCTCATCTGGCCTCTCATCGCCGCATTCGCATCGGCGACCAAATTCTCGTGACAATGCCGGCCAGATACATCACGACCTTTCCGGCGGTAGATGATGCTTTCCGATCGGAACGACCGAGCTCGCCTGAGGCCCCTTCTCGCCTTCGCCCGGGTGCATGGCGAAACGCACCTCGTCTCCCACAGCAAGTTTGTCGAAGCCCTCGTCTGCGACCGCATTGCGATGGAAGTAGACTTCCGTACCATTGCCAGCGTCGATGAAGCCATAGCCTTTCTCGGCAATGAGATTGGCGATCCTGCCGTGGCCCGGGGCCTCATGAGCCTTGATGTCTCCGCGCTGGCGCCGAGCATGGTCCTCGAGTTGTCGGCGCACCGCATCGAAGCAATCGCGCACTGCAACATAAATGTCTTCATGAGCGTGGTGCTCGGACGGATCGCGCTTCACCACGATCTCCCTACCCGGAACCTTTAGATCGACGCGAATGTGATAAAGGCGACCCTCCCGATGGTGCCGGTTGGGCGCCTCGATCACGACACGACAGCTCGTGATGCGATTATAGAACTGCTCGAGCTCCTCGACGCGCTCGCGGATCTTCGCCTCTACGGCAGGAGAAGTGTCGAGATTGCGGAACGTGATCTGAACTGGCGCCTGCATAAGCGATCTCCTATTTAAAGTAGGTTGCGCTCCCGGGATCGCTCGTGCCTTGATCCAGCGCAAGTGTCGCAACGCTTATGAACTAAGCCGGCATTGCCTGGATGACCGGCAGTGAAGCACAACACTCTCCACCGGGGAAAACCTGTCAGTCTCACCCCTTTGAAAATTTAATAATAAACTAACATCGGAGCCAAGCACATTGACCCAAATCAAGGTGATCGGGCTCGCGTTGGGTTATTAAATTTGGCACTTCAATCAGATATCGGGAGCAAAAGAGGCCGAACCTGAAACCAGGTTGCCTGCGAAGACCGAGGGGAAGGCGGGCGCACGGT
>JBGPNG010000256.1:0-4044 GCA_041487395.1 Dongiaceae bacterium | reverse complement strand
GCGGGCGAGTGCCACGCGCTGCTGCTGGCCACCGGACAGCTGGGCCGGCCGCCGCTTGCGGTAGGGCCCGAGCTGGACCATGTCCAGCGCGCGCTTGATTCGCGTTTCGATATCGGTCTTGGGAATCTTTCTGACCTGAAGCGGGAAAGCGAGGTTCTCTTCCACGGTCATATGGGGGAAGAGGGCATAGTTCTGGAACACCATGCCGATATCGCGCTTGTGCGGCGGCATTTTGTCGATCGGCTGGCCGTCGAGCAGGATACTGCCATGCGTGGGCACTTCGAAGCCGGCGAGCATCAACAGCGTGGTGGTCTTGCCCGAGCCCGACGGCCCCAACATGGTCAGGAATTCGCCCCGGGCGATGCCCATATTGAGGTTCTTAACGACCAGCGTTTCGCCGTCGTAGCTCTTCTGTACTTCGGAAAATCTTACGAACGCATCATGCGATGCTGTCATGCCTTGGCGTTCCGCCTCTTCCGTTTGCTCGACCGCGCTCTCCCGCATTCAAGCTTCGGGCGCTCGTTTCGCAAAATCGTAGGGCGAAGCCTGGGCAATGTGAATAACTATTTAGAAATAAGGCGATAAATCCCCGAAATACCGGGATAAACCACCCTTCGCGGGCGGCAACCGCGGGTGGAGAGCCCGCTCAGGCGGCGGCGGACAGGCCCAAACGCTGCCAGACTTCGCTGAGGGCCGCGACCAGGGTCGATATCATCGCCTCGTCATGGACCGGCGAAGGCGTCAGGCGCAGCCGCTCCCCACCGCGCGGCACGGTGGGGTAGTTGATCGGCTGCACATAGATGCCATGGCGGGCCAGCAATTCATCGCTTGCCGCCTTGCAGGCCTTGGGATCGCCCACAAGCAGCGGCACGATATGGCTCTCGCTCGCCATGACCGGCAGCCCGGCGGCGGCGAGCTGGCGCTTCAGTTCCGCCGCCAGGGCCTGGTGCCGGCCTCGCAGCGCGCCGGCATGGCGCAAATGGCGGATGCTGGCGAGCGCGCCGGCCGCAATCACCGGCGGCAGTGCAGTGGTGAAGATGAAACCGGGGGCGGCGCTGCGCAGTGCATCGATGACCGGGGCCGAACTGGCCACATATCCCCCCATCGTGCCGATGGCCTTGCCCAATGTGCCTTGAATGAGCGTCAGCCGATCCATGACGCCGTCACGCTCGGCGACACCGGCACCCTGGGCGCCGTAAAGCCCCACGGCATGAACCTCGTCCAGGTAAGTCATGGCCCCATATCTCTCGGCCAGGTCGCAGATCGCGCCGATGGGCGAAATGTCGCCGTCCATGGAATAGACGGATTCAAACGCAATCAGCTTCGGTCGATCTGCCGGCGCTGCAGCCAGCAATTCCGCCAGATGCGCCAGGTCATTGTGACGGAAAATGCGCTTCTCCGCGCCGCTGGCACGCACGCCGTTGATAATCGAGGCATGGTTGAGCGCATCGGAAAAAACGATACAGCCCGGCAAAAGCCGGGCCAATGTGCCGAGCGCGGCTTCGTTGGCGACATAGCCGGAGGTAAACAGCAACGCCGCCGCCTTGCCGTGCAGATCGGCCAGCTCGAGCACCAGCAACACGAGATAGTGGTTGGTGCCGGCGATGTTTCGCGTGCCGCCGGCCCCGGCCCCACAACGCTCGATGGCTTCATGCATTGCCGCTAGCACCACGGGATGCTGGCCCATGCCGAGGTAGTCGTTGGAGCACCAGACGGTGACATCCTGCGCCCCACCACCCTCGGAAGCAGGGCGATGGCGCCGCGCTCGCGGGAAGCGGCCGGCCGCGCGCTCCAGATCGGCGAAAATGCGATAGCGCCCTTCGGCCTTCAGGCCGGCGATAACCTCGCGGAAGCGCTGCTCGTAATCCATGACCGGACCCTTGTCGCGGAGCGACGACATTTATTTGCCGCACAGCGGCAGTGAACGCTCGGCCTCGCCCAGTTGAAATGCGGCATCCCGTCGCGCCCGACGGGGTCGTTCACGCCGCGCTTGCCAAGCCTTGTTCCTTCAGCCAGCTCCACGTCTCGTTGAGCGCCTTGGAAAACCGCCGGAACATCTCGGCGATATCGTCGTTCGTGGCGATCAGCGGCGGGCAAAAGCAGATGCTGTCCTGGACGCTGCGCAGAATCACGCCATGATCCTGGGCGCGCTTCACCAGCGAGGGACCGACGGCGAGCTTGGGGTCGAAGGATTCCCTGGTTTTCCGGTTGCGCACCAACTCGATCGCCCCGATCAGGCCTATACCCCGCACTTCCCCGGTCAACTCGTGGTTCTTGAAGGAATTCAGACCCTTGAGGAAGCCTGGGGCAACGTGGCGCACCTGACTCAGGATGTCGCGTTCCTCATAGATCTTCAGCGTTTCCAGGGCGACGGCCGCGGACACCGGATGACCGGAATAGGTGAAACCATGGCCGAAAGTGCCGAGCTTGCCGCTGTTCTCGCTGATGACATCGTAGATCCGCTTGTTCACCAGCAGGCCCGCGATGGGCAGATAGGCGGAAGACAGCGCCTTGGCCATGGTCATGATGTCGGGCCGCAGGCGGAAGGTTTCGGTGCCGAACATATTTCCGGTGCGCCCGAATCCGCAGATCACCTCGTCGGCGATGAAGAGGATGTCGTGCTTCTTCAGTACCGCCTGAATCTTCTCGAAATACGTGGCAGGCGGGATCAAGACCCCGCCTGCGCCCATGATCGGCTCGGCGATGAAGGCGGCGACGGTTTCGGGCCCCTCCTTTTCGATGAGTTTCTCCAGGCTCTCGGCCATGCGGCTGGCGAACTGTTCCTCGCTCTCGCCGGCCTGGCCGAACCGGTAATGGTGCGGGCATTCGGTGTGAAGGAAGTTTGCGATCGGCAGATCAAAATCCCTGTGATTCATTGCGAGGCCGGTCAGGGAAGCCGCGGCTACGGTGACGCCGTGATAACCTTTGGTCCGGCCGATAATTTTTTTCTTCTGCGGGCGGCCCAGCGCGTTGTTGAAATACCAGACCATCTTCACGGCCGTGTCGTTCGCCTCGGAGCCCGAATTGCAGAAGAAGGCCTTGGACATGGGGACCGGCGCCATGGCGACCAGCTTCTCGGCCAGATCGACCGTCACATCGGCCACTTTCTGGGTGAAGGTGTGGTAATAGGGCAGCTTGCGCATCTGGCGCGTCGCCGCCTCGATCAGCCTCTCTTCGCCGTAGCCCAGCGACAAGCACCATAGCCCCGACATGCCTTCCAGATAGGCCTTGCCGTCGTCGTCATAGACATAGACGCCCTTGCCGGTGGACATGACCAGCGAGCCCTCGGCCTCGTGCTTCTTGGCATTGGTGTATGAGTGCAGGTGAAAGGCGATATCGCGCGCGGCGTTGGAATTGTTGCGAACGGTCATGCTTTCCTCGTCCCTGGCCGCACTGGAGCGCGGCCGGCTGGCGACCGTCCTTTTCACGACGGCGCGTTTGGTGAAAGACGGCGAAACTATCCATGCCGGCAACGGGAAAGTCAAAGCCCCGCTGCTGCCGAAAATCGCATGCCAGCCCGTCGGTTGGCGCTTCGCATCAGGGGTCTGTCCATGGTTGCTGCCGAAAAGAAATTTGCGCTCGATTGGGTCGATCGGAATCGCCAAGCGCTATCCGATTGGAACCAGATCATCTGGCATTACGCGGAGCCGGCCCTGCGCGAGTATAAATCGGCCGCCTGATATGTGGAGCGCTTGCGGGCTGAAGGTTTCGAAGTCGAGGAAGGCAGCGGCGGCATGCCGACCGCCTTCGTCGCCCGTTTCGGCAAAGGCGGGGGGGCCGGTGATCGGGGCCTATGCGGAATACGCCGCCGTACCGGGCAATTGCCAGGCGGCAACGACCCGCAAGATGCCGCGACCGGGCCTCAGCAAATACGCCCCCGGCCACACCGACCCGCATTCCGCGCTCGGCATCGGCACGCTGGCGGGTGCGCTGGCGGCCAAGGCAGCGATTGCGAAGTTCGGGCTGGCGGGAAAGATCGTCTTTTTCGGCGAGCCGGCGGAAAAGCTTCGCCTATCGAAACCGGTCCATGCGGCAAAGGGCTAT
>JBGPNG010000255.1:0-4055 GCA_041487395.1 Dongiaceae bacterium | reverse complement strand
CCTGCGCGCCTTCGCGCTGTTCTTCTATCGCTACGTGCTGCGCCTGGGATTCCTCGACGGCCGGGCGGGACTCATCTTTTTCGTGCTGCAGACCTTCTGGTTCCGCTTCCTGATCGACGCGAAGATCTATGAGAAGCGGATGAAGTCCTAGATCACTCGTGGATGCGCCGCATACTCACGCAAGAGACGCACACCCCTAGCCCCCAAGGAGGGACTCCGCGGGGCTTGTTCGGAAGCATTGGTCTGATGACAGTCCGTTCGCGGTCGGTGAGTTCGTAACGCATGATGCGCAGCTCCAGTTTGGGAGCTTGAATCACGCCCATGCCGGCACCATCAACACTCGAGCACGCATTTCCGGTATCAGCCGCTATCCGGACATAGAGCATCGGGCGCTGTAACGTCTCAGTTTGACCCCAAGCCGACCTCGGACCCCAAAACCCCCTGGCCCCGGCTTGGCCCGCGGAATGCCCAGTGCTTGCTGTGCGGTTGCTCAGAAATTGTAAAGCAGACTCTTGGACCCAGACTCATGCCCAGTAGCTCAGGGCAGTGATGAGACTGGCGGTGGCGAAGAAGTTATGCTCGGCACGGGGGGTATTGCCCGGGGAATTTGACGCGACGCAAGGGCGGGAATAAGGTGTCTGACGCCAGTTACCGGCAGGTGACTTGAGCCCTCGCGTGCAGCTGCGTAAAGGGGGACATCATGAACAGGCTCAATCGCTTGGCGCTGCGAGCGCTCGCGTTCACGGCCGTTTGCACATTTGGCAATTCCGCGCTGGCCGACGAAATCCACGGCGATTCCGCCAACATGAACGCCATCAGCTGCGCCAGCGATCCGGTGTCATCGATCGTCGCTGTGTGCAGCACTGTCAAGAAGGTGTTCCCGTTCATCACCTGTCCGGCGGCACCTAATTCCTGCGTCAAGCCGAAGCGCGAGATCTTCACTGGACTGACGGCCGAGGGCGTGACGCCGACCAACATCAAAACGTGGAACGGCCAAGGCGGCGACGGCGAATTGTTTCAAAAGGTCGGGGTCTGTCTTTTGCGCGATCTAAATTGGACGCCGATGACGTCCCATTCTCAAGCCGATCTGTCGATCGGCACGATCGCTTCGGACGGCCTTGTTTCCTATAAGAGCTTCGACAAGACGACTTTGCGTTTCGAGGGCTTCCACAGCTTGAGGGCCCATGCGCCGATCATCGGCGACATCGATATCTTTACGCAGCCGTTCTCTTTCCAGGCCGTTTCGCAGGACCTCAAGGGCCAGGGGCAGAAAGTCGGCGACTATGAGGTCTATGGCGCGCAGGCGCTAGAGCTCGAAGCCGCGGGCGGGCTGCAAGGCTTCGATTTCAATCTCGACGCGATCCAGATTGTGACGCCCTACGGCACGGTTTCTCCGCAGCCGCATGTCGCCTTTGCGCAGGCGTTCGGTTGGAGCATGTCGCCCTATGGCGGCGCCAATGCGTTGTTGCTCAATCCGGGCAAATTCCAAGTGACCGACGTTTACGGCCGCCTGGGCGGACAAAAGTTCGCGAGCTCGCTCACCGCCATGGGCGTGACCACCGGCAAACCGGGGCCCGGCTGCTTCCCAGCGCAATTCAATCCCAACTCGCTGTGCCCCACACCGACGGGCTGGGACAGCCAAGCCGCGCTCGGCTCGCGCAACGTCAATTTGGATTTGGCCAATCCGGACAATACGCCTTGGCTAGCGCCGGGGGGCGCGGCCTTCCCTTTGCGCCCGGACAATCAAGCCGCGCGCGCGCGGCGATGTCGAGAAAAACCCCAACGGGGCGGCAACCGCCGGAATCAAGATCGTTTACATGCCGACCATTCCCCTGCCCTCCTTTCCGTCGGGAATTGACGTCAAGCTGGCGCTCGATGTCTTTGTCGATCCCAATATCGGCGTGTTCTATGGCAGCAATTTCAATCTCTGGAACAGCCAAGTCGGCACTTGGCAGGGTTGGCAAGGTCCGCCAAGCGGGTCGACACCGCTGGGAACGCCGGTCGACGTACAGAGCCTGCACAGCATGGCGCTTTACGGCGGATCGAGCGTCTATGGCCGCTTTGCGCTCGACGCCGGCGTCGACATCGTTATCCACATCCACATCTGGCTGCCCAAAGTGTGCAACCCCTTCAATTCCGACGAGTGCTGGCCGGACGACATCGATTTCAACATCGTCGACCTTCATCCGCGTACGGCGTTTGTCGAAAGCAAGGCGGGCGACACGGAATCCTCGCAGCGCAGCGCTTTTGCGCTGACCGATTGGCAGAACTTCCTCAAGTCAAAGCAGCTCTTCAAGAATTTCACGCCGCTGAGCGGTACCGCCGTCGACGGCATCAAATATATCTACGATTGCTTGAAGCAGGACGCGCCGCCGCCCAAGGATCCGCCGAAGGACCCCTATGTCCCCGGCGATCCGAGCAAGCTCGTCGATGACATCGAAATGCCGTGCAATATCTGCGCGGGCATGCCGGACTACACCTACAACTATCCTGTCGCCTGGGACCCGGTGACGCATCATGTCACCAATTGGGAGAGCCGCACGCTCAAGGGCTTTTCGCAAAGAGTGCCGCCTCTCGTCACGGCCGGGCTATCGGCCGCCGATCAATGGGTGTGCGGCGGCGAGCTGGCGTCGAACAGCCTCATGGTCACGCCGACGTCTGCGGTGAAAAACGTCGGCTGCTACGATCAGTGCAGGCTCAACAAAGCGGACAACACGTTTTCGGTCGTTGAATCGGCAAAGCAACTTTTCGCGGAAGGCAAGATCCCCCTGAAAGGTGCGCCGAACGGATGCCACTGAGGGCAAGGCGCCCTTTGATGCCGCCGCGCCCGCCCGATCGTGCCGACGATCTCCACGTCTGCTTGTGGCACTTCCGTGACATCCCGCCACAGGTAAAGGATGGCCGCTTTCGGCCCGGAAGCGGAAGCTTGCGGGCTGCTATCAGTCCTAATTTATGAGTTCACGGCCTATGGACCGGTCGCTCGGCCGGCCTCACCCAACGAGTATCTCATATTCCACATCCTGCGGCCGGCAATCGGGGCCGTTGAGCGGCAGCATGTCCACCGGACAGGCGGAAAGCGCGATCACGCAATCCATTTCGGCGTGGAATATGACGTGATCGCCAGGCCGGCTGACCGGCGGCAGGATCTTGAAACTGCCATCGGGCGCTACCGGCACATTCATGAATAGATTGAGAGCGCTCGGCACATCGGGGGTCAGGGCAATGCCGAGGCTGCCGAGGGCCTCGCGCCAATTGTCGGCACAATTGCGGTGATAGCCTTTGACGCCGAGTTGCACGTAACGCGTCGCATCGCAGCAGGGAAACAAGGTGTCGTGCACGCCGGGCGACGTGTCCTCGGTCAGGGTCAGGATCGGCCGGCGATGCTGGGTCCAGAGCCGATCGCCTTGGCGCGGCTGCAGCCGATACCAGACATTGCGCGAATGCTGGATGGACAAGGTCTCGGCGAGATCGGCCGTATTGTGGGCGAAGAGATCGACCACCTGACTGCCGTGGGTATTCACGATCTTCAGGCGCTCGCCCTGCTTCAGGCGGAACCCCGCCCCTTCCCCGCCTTTGACGATCGGCATGACCCTTTGCTCCCATGATTGTGAAGTCGCTGCGGCATCCACCTTCTCACTTCGCCTTCCCGTACCCGCCGCCGCCCGGCGTTTCGATGACGAAGACATCGCCTGGCGCCATCTCGGCCCGGTCGGTGCCGCCCAATGTCTCTATCCGGCCGTCGACCCGCACTACCGTGTTGCGGCCCAGTGCCGCCGGCTCGCCGCCCGCCATGCCATAGGGTGGCACGCGGCGATGGCCGGAAAGGATCGCGGCGGTCATCGCCTCGCGGAAACGGATGCGGCGCGTGACGCCGTCGCCGCCGCGATGCAGGCCCCGCCCGCCACTGCCGCGCCGGATGGCGAAGCTTTCCACCAGCACCGGAAAACGCCATTCCAGCACTTCCGGATCGGTCAGCCGCGAATTGGTCATATGGGTGTGGACCGCGTCGGTTCCGTCGAAATCCGGCCCGGCGCCGGAACCGCCGCAGACCGTCT
>JBGPNG010000254.1:0-4079 GCA_041487395.1 Dongiaceae bacterium | reverse complement strand
CCCACCCCAGCCCGCCCCCATCGAGGGGCGGGGGAGGTTTGAAGCCTTGAGGCCGCAGGGCCGTTCCGCTAAACCCTTCGGCCATGTCGACCGTTACTCATTCACCGGCGGAAAACCAGGCCGCACCCACGCCCCAGGCCGCCCTGCCGACCACGCCCGAGCAACTCCTCGCGCGGCTGGCCGAGCTTGGCATCGCCAGCCGGACCGTGAACCACCCGCCGGTCTTCACCGTGGAGGAAGCCAAGGCGCTCCGCGGTGAACTGCCGGGCGGGCATGTGAAGAACCTGTTCCTGCGCAACAAGAAGGGCGCCATGTGGCTGATCGTCGCCGAGGAGGACCGGCGGATCGATTTGAAGGCGTTGGGCGAGCGCCTGGGCTCCGGCAAGGTCTCCTTCGGCAGTCCTGCGCGCCTGATGCAGTATCTGGGGGTGGCCCCCGGCGCGGTCACGCCCTTCGGCCTCATCAACGACAAGCAGGCCGCGGTCCAGGTGGTGATCGACGAGGCCCTGCTGGCCCATGACCCGATCAACGTCCACCCGCTGACCAACGATCGCACCACGGCGATCGCGCCCCGGGATTTGCTCGCCTTCATCGAGGCCTGCGGCCACAAGCCCCGGATACTCGATCTGGCCGGTTGATCCCAACCTGCCCGGCCCGGGGCGCCGGCTTGCGGCCGGCACCGTCCGGGCCCATGTTAGGGAGCGAAAAAGCGAAGAAAAGCGAAAGACGAAAGAGAGATGATGGACACGATGATCGGAACGGCGCGCGCGGCCAACGGGGCGGTCCCCCTGGTCAAGGATAGCGACACCAAGGGTTTCATGGCCGATGTGATCGAGGCCTCGCGCGAGGTGCCGGTCATCGTCGATTTCTGGGCCCCCTGGTGCGGGCCGTGCAAGCAATTGGGCCCGGCGCTGGAAAAGGCGGTGGCGGAGGCCAAGGGCGCCGTGCGGCTGGTCAAGATCGACATCGACAAGAACCAGCAGCTCGCCGCCCAAATGCGCATCCAGTCGATCCCGGCGGTCTATGCCTTTTTCCAGGGCCAGCCGGTGGACGGCTTCGTGGGCGCGCTGGCCGATAGCCAGGTGAAGACATTCGTATCGAAGCTGGCCGCGCTCGCCGGCGGCGATGCCGGGCCCTCGCCGGTGGAAGAAGCGCTCGTCCAGGCCGAAGCGGCGCTGGGCGGCGGCGATGCCGGAACGGCGAGCGCCCTCTTCAATCAGGTCGTTACCCACGAAGCGGGCAATCTGCGGGCCCTTGCCGGGCTGACGCGGGCCCTCATTGCCGGCGGCGACCTCAAGGGCGCGCGTGCAGCCCTGAACAAGGTGCCGGCCGACAAACAAACCGATGCCGCCGTGGCCAAGGCGCGGGCATCCCTCGAACTCGCCGAGCAGGCGGATGGCGCTGCCGGAAAACTGGGCGCGCTCGACGCCAAGCTGGCGGCAAATCCCAACGATCATCAGGCGCGCTTCGATCGCGCCGTGGCTCTCTACGGCACCGGGGAAGCGGAGAAGGCCGTGGCAGAGCTGATCGAGATCGTGCGGCGCGAGCGCAATTGGAACGAGGAAGCTGCGCGCAAGCAATTGGTCAAATTCTTCGAGGCGCTGGGCCCGACCCACGAACTGACGGTCTCGGGCCGCCGGGGCCTTTCATCCATCCTGTTCAAGTGATGGCCGCGGGCGCCAAAACCCCCGCCGGACGCAGCCCCTTCGATCCGGGCTTCGCGGATCTGCCGCAGACTCTGCCGATCTTTCCGCTGCCGGGCGTCCTGCTGCTGCCGGGCGGCAAACTGCCGCTCAATATATTCGAGCCGCGCTATCTCGCCATGATCCGCGCGGCGTTGGGCGGGCAGCGTCTGATCGGCATGATCCAGCCGCGCGATCCCGATGCCGGCGGCCAGCAGCCGGAAGTGCAGAAGGTCGGCTGCGCCGGGCGCATCGTCTCCTTCGCGGAAACGGACGACGCGCGCTATCTGATCACGCTCTCCGGGCTGTGCCGCTTCAATATCATGGGCGAACTGCCGATCCTGGACGGATATCGCCGCGTGGTGCCCGATTGGGCGCCCTATGCCCGCGATCTGGAGCCGGCCGCCGCGGCCGTCGACCGGGTCAGGCTGATCGGGGCGCTACGCGCCTTCTTCGCCGATCAACCGGTGCGCATCGATTGGCAGGCGATCGAGCGGACGGCGGACGACCGCTTGATCGTCTCGCTTGCCATGATCTGTCCTTTCGAGGCGGCGGAAAAACAGATCCTGCTGGAGGCGCCCTCGCCCAGCGACCGGGCCCGCGTCATGATCGCGCTGCTGGAGAATGCGGCGCTGACCCGCGACGAGGGCGACGCCCAGGTACGCCATTAAGGACTCATCCTTCGACAGGCTCAGGATGAGAAAAGACAACGACCTCATGGTGAGCTTGTCGAACCATGAGAGCAAAATAACCCGCCGGGTTGAGCGACCTCATCCTTCGACAGGCTCAGGATGAGGATCTCTAGATTGAGCCCGTTGAGACATGAGGTTCCATGGCCGAGACGAATCGCGTCGATCCCAAACTGCTTGAAATCCTGGTCTGCCCGCTGACCAAGGGGCCGCTGGAATATGACGCTGCGGCGCAGGAGCTCATCAGCCGCAAGGCCGGGCTGGCCTATCCCATCCGCGACGGCATTCCCATCATGCTGATCGACGAGGCGCGCCGCCTGGACGAAAAGTGAGCGAGCAGCCGTGACGCAAGGTCTCGGCGCCACCCATTGGCCAGTGGAAATCCGATTGAAGCGGGCGGAAAAAGCCCTGGAAGTCGATTTCGACAACGGCGTGCGCTTCCGCTATCCGGCCGAATTCCTACGGGTCGAAAGTCCCTCGGCCGAGGTGAAGGGCCACGGCCCGTCGCAGAAGCAGATCATCGCCGGCCGGGCCGCAGTCGGGATTCTGGAACTGGAGCCCGTGGGCAACTACGCCATAAGGATCAAGTTCGACGATCTGCACGACACGGGCATCTTCTCTTGGGCCTATCTTTACGAAATCGGCGAGAAACAAGGCGATCTCTGGGCCGATTACCTGGCCGCGCTCGCGCAGCGAGGCCTGTCGCGAGAGCCCGAACGGCGTTGAACAAATGCCCCGCGGGAGGCGGAAACTCGGGTTACGGCGTCATGTCCGGGCCCGCCGAAGGACGCGGCCCGGCCACGGAAAAGACGTGGAAGCCCGCGCCAAAGCACGGGCATGACGGACTTGGCGCGACGGCGGATTTCAGCTAGCCGAAGTCGAATCGCTGCTGGACGGAGGATCGGGCGGGGCGGAAACTAGCGCTCCTCGACCTTTGCGCCGGAGACTCCGACCCCTCATGCCGCCCGATTCCAGCCCGCCGCACTCCCGGCCCCGCTCTCTCAAATCACCCATCGGCCTCGGCCAGAAAACCCCGGGCAGCGAGCTTCTCGACAGCAGCGCCCAACCCGACATGCGCCGCATGCGGGGATATCGCCTGGGCAGGCTGCGTCAGGAGTTGAAGAAGCGCGACTACGCCGGCGTGCTGCTGTACGACCCGATCAACATCCGCTACGCCACCGGCAGCCGCAACATGCAGGTGTGGACGACCCACAATCCCGCCCGCTACTGCTATGTCCCCACCGACGGCCCGATCACCCTTTTCGATTTTCACAACTGCGAGCATCTGGCCCATGGCCTGGAAACCATCGCCGAGGTCCGCCCGGCCGTCGCCTGGTATTACTTCGCCGCGGGATCCAACAGCGAGAAGCGGGCGAAATATTGGGCCGACGAGCTTGGCGACGTGATCAAGGCCAGCGCCGGCGGCAATCGTCGCCTTGCCGTGGACAAGGTGGAACCGCTGGGCGCCCATCTATTGCAGGAGCGCGGCTTCGAGCTGTTCGACGGGCAGGAGCCCTGCGAGCTCGGCCGCTCCATCAAATCGACGGACGAAATCGCCTGCATGAACGCTTCGATCTCGGTCTGCGAAGCCGGCATGGCGAAGATGCGCGAGATGCTGAAGCCCGGCATGACCGAGAACGAGCTCTGGTCCCATCTTCACCAGGTCAATATCGCCAAGGGCGGCGAGTGGATCGAGACGCGCCTGCTG
>JBGPNG010000253.1:0-4079 GCA_041487395.1 Dongiaceae bacterium | reverse complement strand
CCGGCGCTCCGCATCGCGGCACCGATCAAGTGGTCTGTCGAGCGGAAGCGGGACGGATGATCGCGCTATCCGATGGGGGAATCCTCCGCTGTCTATTTACGTAAGACCCAACGATTTTTTGCGGTGGAATTCCAGGCTACCGCCCGACTGACCTAGGATCGAGCGACACGAGCTTCGGTCGCCATGCAGCGATGGCACCCCATCCGCGTTCGCTTTGCCCGCTTCCGATCCGACAATTGTCCGGTCGAGGTATGGGGTGTACCGTCCGACGGATCGATAGGGGCGCCCGGTGCAACTCCGGGCGTAGACGCCCATGTGTAACCGACTGATCGCGTCAATCCTCGTCCTGGGCTTCATGCCTGGTTTGACGGGGTGTGATTCGGGTCGTGATTTTTGCAGCGGCCCGGGCAGCGACCAATGCCTTCCGCTGCTGGTGATGACGGCCCCAGTGTGGGTTCCTATTGTCGTCACCAAAAATGCGATGCACAAAACAGATACCCCGCCAAGCCTCCCCGACCACGCCCAGGATTTGCAATCTAAGCGCAAGTTGGCCGAGAAAGGTGATGCTCGCGCCCAGTCCAACCTCGGGTTCATTTACGAAATGGGCGTGGGCGTGCCGCAGGACTATGCCGAGGCAGTGAAGTGGTATCGCAAAGCTGCCAATCAGGGTTATGCCCCCGCTCAGTCCAACCTCGGGTCCATGTATGAGAAGGGTCAGGGTGTGCCGCAGAATAACGTCCAGGCATATGTGTGGTTCAGCCTTGCCGCTGCCGACAGCAACCATTCTCCTGCCAGTAATTATGCAGCCAGTTACCGTGACGAGATCGAAAAGCGGATGACCCCCGCACAGATCGCAGAGGCAAAGAAACTCGCCAGCGAGTGGAAACCGGCAGGTGCGGCAATCACAGCGCCGCCGCTCACGGCCTCGGCAGCGCCGACTACCGGTGTCGGCCAGCCGGTTGCGCCAGTTCCATCGCCGTCGGGGTCTGCATCATCGCATCCCCGAATTGGCCCGGTGTGAAGTCCAATGGCCCGCAATCGCGCTGCGGTGGAGGAACTTGGGAAGGTCACGATGAGGAAGATATCACTTGCTCTCTGCTTAGCCGTGCTTCTGGGCGGCGTGTCTGATCCGGCACGCGCCAGCGACTGGAATGACATCGACTGTTCACAGTCGAAGCTGGAAATTCCCGGGTTCAGGGATTTGAAGTGCCAGCGCGGTCCTGATTGGGAGAGCACAAGAGGCTGCGTCGCTGAAAATTATTTAGCTGGAAGTCAATCCGGAGATTTCACGCTGCAACTGACAGCTATCCGTACCTGGAAAAACTGTTTGATAAAGACATCTTCGGACTTGGACTATGAGATAAAGACCTATTTTTCCTGGGCTGCGAACGCTTCAGGTTGGGGCAGCTACCGAGAGCTTGCCGGCGCCACGGGCGCAACCATGATAAATCGAGGCGACAACTGTTTCACTTTCTACAAGCCAGGTCCGGCAAGGAATACGTCGGAGGAATCCGGGTTCGCTTGGGTGTTGCATGGCGTATTCTGTGTTGCCGGGACGAGGACGCTAGACGATCAGGCAGTGGCCTCATTCATCAATTCCATTCAAGTGAAAGAGTGAGGGGCGACCTTGAGGGGAGCAGATACATGCAGCGCGTCAATTCAAGCGCAGAGCGTCGCATAGGGCCATGTTTCGCCTGCTGCTGATCGCTCTCTCGTCGCTCGCGATGCTGTCGTTCGTGCCGGCCGCTTCCGCGGCGGACATCATCGGCCGGCCCTCCATCATCGATGGCGACACAATCGAGATCCATGGGCAGCGCGTCCGCCTATTCGGCATCGATGCGCCGGAGCATGATCAGCTTTGCGAGGCAGCCGGCGCCCAATACCGTGCTCCAAATTGCCATAGGGAGCCCAAATGGCTAGTCTGACTCTCGGAACCGGGGTTCATATGGGGAATGTCGGTTAGGAGTAGCCGATGGCGAAACGGGTGAAATCGGCGGGGCGCAAGAAGGCGGCGAACAGCAATCGGCGGCAAAAGTGAAGCGCGCGGCGAAGCCGAAGGCGCATTACACGCTCTATGGCTGTAAGAGCTGCGGCTCGATGCTGGTCGAGGCGGCACTGGAGGAACTCGGGGCGCCCTACGATCTCATCGACATGAAATATGACGGGCCGCAGCATCGCAGCGCCGAGTACCGCAGGCTGAATCCGATCGAGCGCGTGCCATCGCTGGTCCTGCCCGACGGAACGGTGATGACGGAATCGGCCGCCATCATCATCGCGCTCGCGGACCGCCATCCGAAGTCCAGGTTGCTGCCGCGGGCGAGTTCGTCGGAGCGCGCGAAGGCGCTACGCTGGCTGCTCTACCTCTCGAACAACGTCTACGAGGCGTGCGGGCGGTTCGACTTTCCCGAGCGCTATGTGCCGGACAAGGCGCAGGCGCCCGCCGTGCAGGCGCGCGCGGTCGAAGATCTGAAGCGCTTCTGGAAGATCCTCGAGGACAATCTGGGGCAGGGACCCTACGCGCTCGGCAAGCGCTTCTCGGCGCTCGACCTCTATATCGCCAATTGCAGCCAGTGGATCGTGCGCGACTGGATCTACGAGAACTGCCCGCGGCTTCGCGCCGTCATCGAGAACACCGCCAAGCGCCCGCACACCAGGGCGGCCTGGCAGCGCCATTTCGTCGAGCAGGCCGCGGCCACGGAATAGGCGTTTAGTTGTTGTCGTGCAATGCCATGATGCCGTGATGGACACGCCAGACGATGAGGAGGTCGAGGGCATCGCCGAGGTGACACATGCCTGCCTCGAGCAGGTGCGGGAAGGGCTCCAATCTGACTCTGCTGCTCGGCAATGATCGACGACCCCGACATCTTCCGCGCCGCGAAGCTGCTGATCGACCAGCACGGCGAGGATACGCCGATACGGGCCAGCCTGCGCGCCGATCAGCTCCTCGAGGAGGGCGACGTTGATGGGGCCTTGGTTTCGCGCCGGATCCTCGAGGCGATCGAGGATCTGACGCGGAGCCGAAGAGATGGCGAACCCCTAAACTAGGCTGCCTTCCTCCGATGCGCCGCCTGTAGCTCCGCTTCGAGGCTCTCGACCTTCGCGGACAAAGCCTTGATCGCCGCGAGACAGACGCCAATGGCATCGATAGGGCTGATCGTCACGCCGTCGCCGACTCCGAAGGCAGCCTGGAAATCCTCGGCATAGGGGCCGATATGCTCGCCTTGGTCCAGACCCGTCTCGGGCTTGTAGCGCCAGCGGTCGACAGCAAGGCCGGCGACACCGCCCAGAATGGTAGTGGCCGGTTTTGGGGCTAAGTGGCCGAATTCGGCCAGTACCCGCTGCTGTTCCTGGCGCCTTCTCGATCGGCGCCCCGATGGGATGACGGTGCTTTAGCGTGATCCGTTACACGGCGCCCGCGCGCTCGGGATAGATGAAGCCATAGGCTTCATAGGTGATGCCCCAGGCCTTGACCTGATAGTTCCAGAAACGCACCAGCGACCAATCATTGCCGGGCGAAACGTCGATGGCCGGCATCGAATCGTAGACGATCCGCCGGCTTTGCGGATCGCTGCCGAAATTGGCGTGGGTGACGCGGATTTCGCGCGGCCCGGTCACGTCGACCACGACGGCGACATGACCCAGTTTCAGCTGCAGGGTCCGGCTCAGCACCAGCACCGACATGAATTGGGGCTGATGGCCGCGCTGATATTTGCCGCGCGAGCCATTCCACCAGGTCCAGGCATCGCCGGTGATGTCGATGCCCGTGACCTCGCGCGCGTAGGGCACGCATTGCACCAGATCGCCCTGATAGGGATGGATGCCGTAGGGCGCCGGTGTTGGCGTCACCGGGCCGACGGCAACCTGTGGCGGGACGGTGGCCGGCTTCGCGCAAGCCGACAATACCAATAGCAGCAGCAAGGCAAGCCCAGGGCCGCGGCTTGTGGGGCCGCGGCCAATGGGGCGGCGACTGATGGCGCCCATCACTGACGAAGGGTCAGCGTGTTGGCGCTGACCTGATAGCCGGATAGCCGGCCGAGAAAACTCATGCCGAGCAGCGATCCCTCCGTGTCATGTTCGTT
>JBGPNG010000252.1:0-4103 GCA_041487395.1 Dongiaceae bacterium | reverse complement strand
GGAGGAAAAGCCGGGCGAGCGGCGCGAGGAGCTGCTGCGGATGAATCCGAGCGGCGAGGTTCCGGTGCTTGTGGAAGCCGATGGCACTACCTATGCCGATGGCCAGACGATCGCGGAATATCTGGAAGAAACCTACCCGGAGCCAAGCCTGATCGGCCGCAACGCCGCCGCGCGCGCCGAGACGCGCCGCCTTGTCTCCTGGTTCGACCGCAAATTCGATCGCGAGGTGACGGCGCGGCTGCTCGACGAGAAGATCATGAAGCGGCTGGTGCGCAGCGGCCAGCCGGATTCCAACGCCATCCGCACGGCGAGCGCCAACCTGCATATCCATCTGGATTACATCGCCTGGCTCGCCGACCGGCACAGCTGGCTGGCGGGCGATCATTTCTCCCTGGCCGATATCGTGGCCGCCGCCCATATCTCCGTCGTGGATTACCTGGGCGACATGCCGTGGGAGGGGCATCCCGGCGCCAAGGACTGGTATGCCCGGGTCAAGTCGCGCCCCAGCTTCCGCCCCTTGCTGGCCGATCATCTGCCCGGCGCCCCGCCGCCGCGGCATTACGCCGATCTGGATTTCTAGGCGAGCCGCTCTCCCCATCCCCGTCATGCCCGGCACGGGCATCCGCGTCTTTCCGTCGTCGGAAGAAGAAGTCGTGGATAGCCCTTGTCTCGGCCTTCGGCCGGCCCGGGCAAGACGGAGAAGCGTGGCCGGTTCAACGAGCCGCTGCCTAGTCGCTCACGCCGGCTTTCAGCGTCCGGCGGTGGTTCCGAAATCGATGGCGAGGCAAGCCCCGGTCAAAGGCGCCAGGCTGGGCGATGAGACGGCGAAGACGAATTCGGCGATCTCGGCCGCGGTGGCGAAGCGCGCGCGTGGACCCTGAGGATATATGGATAGCAGCGCCCGCTTGTAGCCTTCGGGGTCGCCCTTGCCGAAGGTGCTCGCCTGATAATCCACCATCGGCGTGTCGACATCGCAGGGGCAGACCGCGTTGCAACGCACGCCGCGCGGCGCCAGCTCGAGGGCGAGCGATTTGGTCAACAGCACGACGCCGCCCTTGGAGGCGCAATAGATCGAGGCACCCTTGCTGCCCATCAGCCCGGCGTCGGATGCGATGTTCAGAATGCTGCCGCCGGTCTTTTCCAGTTCGGGGATCGCATGGCGGCAGGCAAAGAACGTTCCCTTGAGATTGATGTCGAGGCAGCGATCCCACATCGCCTCGGTCATTTCGTCAGCCGGGCCTTCGACCCAGATGCCGGCGGCGTTGATCAGAAGATCGAGGCGGCCGAAGCGCTCCACGGTTTGGCGAACGATGCGCTGGCAGTCCTCGACCTTGGCCACGTCGGCGGCAAGCGTCAATACCTCCGCACCGATGGTCGCGCTTGCCGCGGCAAGACGTTCGGCAGACAGATCGGCCAGCGCCAGCGAAGCCCCGGCCGCGCGATAGCGCTCGGCGAAGGCAAGCCCCATGCCGCCGGCGCCGCCGGTGATCAGCACGGTCTTGCCTTGCCAAATCATGGGCGATGCCGCGCGACCGAGCGTATCGCCGCCATCAGTAGTAGCCCTCAGCCGGGCCCTTGTATTCCTGGATGGAATTGCCGCCGTCGACCACGATCAATTGGCCGGTGAGGTAACTCGCTTCCTCGGAGGCGAGAAATGCCGCGACATGGCCGATCTCGGCCGCTGTGCCGGAGCGCCCGATGGGCGTATTGTCGCCGGCGACGATCTCTGCCTTGCTGGCCGATGCCGTGGCGATCCAGCCGGGGCCCACGGCGTTGACCGTGATTCCCTTGTCAGCGACTTCGATGGCGAGCGCCCGCATCATGCCGGTCATGGCCGCCTTGCCGGCGCCATAGCCAGCACTGCGGGGATTGCTCACCAGCGGACCGGTCACCGAGGAGATGTGGACAATGCGCCCGTAGCGCCGTCGCATCATCTGGGGCAATGCCGCGCGGGTGACGCGAAACGCGGTGTTGAGATTGAGCTCGATGGCCCGCGCCCATTCGCTGTCGTCGATGCGATGGAACAGCGACGCCTTTTGCCGATGTCCGGTCTGCACCATGCCGGCGTTGTTGACCAGGATGTCGATGCCGCCCAGCGCGCGCTGCACCTTGGCGACCAGCCGATCGGCCGATGCGGGCTTGGCGAGATCGGCGACAAAGGCCGCATGGCTCCGTCCGCCATCCGGCATTTCTGTCAGCCTGTCGAAGATACGCGCCGTGGTCGAGGTCAGGGCCACGCGCGCGCCCTGCTCGGCCAGAATGCAGGCCGTGGCGAAACCGATGCCCTCGGCGCTACCGGCACCCGTGACCAGGGCGTGGCGGCCTTCAACCCCTGACATCGCTATCTCCCTCGCGGCGATTTCCTCCTCCCCGCCTAGCATGCAGACAGGGCCGAGGCAATCGCCCGAAAAAGGTCACAGTTCGCTCGAGGAGTCCGGATCGACGCTATAGGGCACGACGGGCGGCAGCGGAGCCTGCTCGACCTCGATGCGCTTGATCCAGCGCTGCACGGCAGGGTAGTGGGCGAGATCGAATCCGGCATCCTCCGACAGGTGGCCATAGGCGAAAATCGCGATGTCGGCGATCGAATATTCGCCGGCGAGATAGGGTCGGCCGGCCAGTTCGCGATCGAGGACCGCGAGCACCTTGCTTCCGCCGCGCTGGCGGGCGGGCGCCTCGGTCGCGTGGGCGGGAAGCTTTCCTGTCAATCGCCAATGCCGCAGCGTGGCGATCGTGGATTGGAGGTAGTCCTGCTCGAAAAACAGCCATTGCAGGATCTTCGCGCGCTGAAAGCGGTCACCCCTTAGATAGGGTGTGCCCTCGGCCAGATAACAAAGGATAGCATTGGATTCGGCAATGAAGAGGCCAGGTTCGGGCTCCAGCACCGGCACGGCCCCTGCCGGATTGCGGGCAAGGTGAGCCGGGTCATGGGATTCGCCACGGAAGATGGCGATGGGCACCGTTTCATAGGCAATGGCGAGATGGCCCAGCAGCATTCGCACCTTATAGGCGTTCTGCGAGGGGGCATAATCGTAGAGCTTCATGGCGGTTCCTGGCCTGCGAATCGAAGCCGGAAAGTTACTACATCTAAGAGTTGTCCACGTCCCGATTCTTGCGGTGCGATGGATGGGGCGGTTAGCAGAAAATCTTAAATATCCGGTTAACGTCCCCGGCCAGGAAGTTTAAGAATTTGTTAACGTATTCAATGCGCACCGGCTCAAACTTCTACCACTTTCGCAGCATACTTCGCGGCAATATAAGACGTTCATCGGGCCGTTGGCCCGGGGGGTTTGTGCCGCACGTAATACAACCTAACAGGAGGTTATCATGACTGTCGTTACCAAGACCGCATTGCCCGTCGATCGAGCGAACCTGCCCCAACCACTGCGGGTCCGCCGCCCGGTCGATTTCACTTTGCTGGACAGCGCCTCTTCGGCGTTCACCTCGGCCACTCCGGCGATCCGCACATCGAACGATCCGGCGGAACTCAGCTTGCCGGAACTAGACTGCGTCCTCGACCACGGCGCCAAGGTGTTCTGGCAATACATGCGCCCCGAGGGCCGGCCGAGCTTCACCTTCGGCTTGCTGCGCGACATGAAGGCTTCGATCGACCACCTGACCGGCCTGTTCGCCGACCGCTCGGTCGAGGCGCCGGTGCGCTACACCGTCATGGCATCGCGCATGCCCGGCGTCTTCAATCTGGGCGGCGATCTGCGGAAATTCGCCGATCTGATCCGCAATCAGGACCGGGCGACGTTGACCCAATATGCCCGTGCCTGCATCGACGTGCAGTATCCGCGCGCGGTGAATATGAATCTGCCGATCGTCTCCATCTCGCTGGTCCAGGGCGATGCGCTGGGCGGCGGCTTCGAGGCGGCATTGGCCGACGACGTCATCATCGCAGAGAGAGATGCCAAGTTCGGCTTGCCGGAATGCCTGTTCAACTTGTTCCCGGGCATGGGCGCGCTCAGCTTCCTGACCCGCAAAGTGAATGCGGCCGTCGCCGAGAAGATGGTGTTCAGCGGTCAAATCTACACGGCCGCCGAGCTGCATGAGATGGGCATCGTCGACATCCTGGTCGAAGACGGCATGGGCGAGCAGGC
>JBGPNG010000251.1:0-4152 GCA_041487395.1 Dongiaceae bacterium | reverse complement strand
GATATCTGGATGCCTCGATATGCGCCAGCTCGCTCGCCTCGATGGCCGTTTCGGTCGGCGCGTGAAGTGCTGAATTGATCAGCCACTCAAGCCGCGCCACATCGGCGAGATAGGCGAGCTCGGCACAGGGCGGGAAGGTTTCGAGGAAAGCCGGAAAACTCTCGCCATATTCGAACAGGCAAACCTGGCGCGGCGGCGAAACCTCGATGTATTCGCTGGCGGCATAGCCAAAGAAACGCTCATCCACCAACCGGCAGACGACGGGATAGATCGCCTTCAAGGTATCGCCGAGCGAGCTGTTGTAGTGATTGCGGTAGATCTGCAGGCGCGCCGCCGGATCGAGCCCGTCGCCCATGATGGCCGAGACGATCGATTGCTCGTCATTGCCGAGAACGGCGCGGCCCACGCCGCATTGAAGATCACGCAGCTTGGACATCGTCGGACTCTGGGTTAAGGGGTTTCGTGAGCGCATCGGCCTTGGCCGCTTCACCGACCAGAAGATCGAGCGCGGGCAAATGGCTGTCCCATTCGATCAGGGTGGGACGCCGACCGATGTGCCGGAGCGCTTCGCCGTGAAGGGCCCAGACCGGGTCGGCCACGGCGCTGCCGTGATCGTCGATCAGCATGACGCCTTCACCGATGGCATTCGCCTGGTGTCCCGCCAAATGGAATTCGCCGATGGCGCCGGCCGGCAGAGCCTCAAGATATGCAATCGGATCGAAGCCGAGGTTCTGGCTGCTGACATAGATATTGTTGATGTCGCAGAGCAGGCCGCAACCGCTGCGCGCCACGAGCGCCGCCAGGAATTCCGCTTCGGGAATGGGTGAGTGGCGGAAGCGCAGATAGGCCGAGGGATTTTCGATCAGAATTCGGCGGCCGAGCCGGGCCTGCGCGATATCGACGTTCTCGACGACCAGGTCGAGTGCCTCTTGCGTATAGGGAAGCGGCAAAAGATCGTTCAGATAGACGCCGTCGATTTCGCTCCAGGAGAGATGTTCAGAGAGCAGGAACGGTTCCAGGCGATCGGCCAATAGGCCGAGCCGCGCCAAATGGGCATCAGCGCTGCCGTCGGCGCTGCCCAGCGACAGACCGACGCCGTGAAGGCCGAGGGCGTAGTCATCGCGCAGACGGGACAGCGCGCGAAATGCGGGACCGCAACCCATGTAATTCTCGGCGTGAACCTCGAGCCAGCCGACGGCCGGGTGCGTCGCCATGATCTCCGCCATATGCGGCGCACGCAGGCCGATGCCGGTACTCCTCGGCATTGCCGCATGAGCCAAGTTCGGCGCGTCGATCATGGCCTGCCCCCGGGCCGTCGTCGCTCGGTGCTCCTCAGACCTTCGGCGCTATGCTGGCGCCGGCGATCTTATCGCAGGTGCCTGCAGGGACATAAATCCAGGACGCCCCGTCCTTTTCCTTGGTCGAGGTCCCGGCGCAAGAATGGGTCGCCGTCTGGCAATCGTTCAACCCGGCCTTGGCAACGCCGTAGCATTTCTCGGCCGGGAAGGTGGGTACAGGCGCCGGGCCGGCTTTGGCGATCATCGGTATCGCGATGGCTGCGAGCACGGCGGAAACGACAATTATGGTGGTCTTCATCGGAGGTCTCCTGTGGGGTGAGGTAGCATTGCTTCCTTGGGGCTTCGTCCGCCGGCCCCGATGTTCGAGAACCGGTTGCGTCGACGCCATGGCCCCAATCTAAGGCCGCGGCGCCGGGAGCGGAAATGCCCTGCCTTCATGATTTCGATACCAACCGTGCATTGTTGCCGGCGTTATCCGGCTGAACGGCCCAGATCCTGGCTATTCACCGCGGCAATGGCCGGTCACGAACTCGTGAGCGAGCTGCCGATTCCGCCGGGCGTGCGGGGGGCTCAAGCCGCGAAATCATGACCGAATCTTATGAACTCCATAGTCAATCGGCATTTCAGTTGGCGCGCCGGTTTCGCGATCCTTCCGTCCGATGCTGTGGCGTTGCCCGCCCCAGCCGAACCCAACGAAAGGAATCGAAATCATGATCACCAAGAGCAATATCGGCCGGGGCCTCCGGCACAGCCTGGCGATGGCCGGCGCAGCTGCCGTCTTTGCCTTCGTCTCCAACACCGCGTTTGCCGGCAGCTGCCCTGCCGACAAGGTCGTCGCCGACGGCGCAGGCCAGAAGGCCGGTGCCACGATGCCCGCGGGTGTCACCGACACCGTCCTCGCTTCCATCAATCTCTCGAAGGAGATGGTGGCGGCCAACGATCACCTCTTCCGGATGCGCCGCCTCGTCATTCAGCCGGGCGGTGTCGTTCCCTGGCACAGCCATGCCGATCGTCCCGCCATCATCTACATCGTGTCGGGCGAAGTGACCGAATACGCCAGCACCTGCGCCGTGCCGATCGCCCACAAGGCCGGTGACGTGGCACCGGAAACCCATGCCACGGCCCATTGGTGGAAGAATACCGGCAACAAGGTTGCCGTGCTGATCTCCGCCGACATCCTTCACGACACGATGGATGCAAACAGCATGTGATGGACGCTGTATTGGCGTTGGTCTCGAGAATGTGACGCCCGTACCCCCTCCGGGCGTCACATTCCCCTATCACCTCGATGAAAGTTGAAGCCAGATGGCCAGCACCGATTCCCTCACGGCGCTCCAGCGGACGCAGGCCCACCGTCCCGACTTCGGCGAGATCCTCCGAACCTTCGTCATCGGCCTGACCGCTTTTCTGACGGTCGTCGACCTGTTCGCCACCCAGGCCATTCTTCCATCGCTGGTCAGGGCCTATCATGTGAGCCCGGCCGCCATGGGCCTTGCGGTCAATTCCAGCACCATGGGCATGGCTGTCGCGGGCCTGGCCGTCGCCTTTTTCAGCCGCCGGATCAATCGGCGCGTTGGCATTCTCGCCAGCCTCGCTTTGCTGGCGATTCCAACGTCATTGCTGGCGCTGGCACCCAATCTCGCCGTTTTTACGGCCCTACGCGTCACCCAAGGCGTCTTCATGTCCTCGGCCTTTACTCTGACGCTGGCATATCTGGCGGAGCAATGCAGCGCCAAGGCAACCGCCGGCGCCTTTGCCGCCTACATCACCGGCAATGTCGCAAGCAATCTGTTCGGCCGGCTGATGTCGGCCGCCCTGGCGGATCATCTTGGCCTTGCGGCGAATTTCTATGTCTTCGCCTTGCTGAACCTGTCCGGCGCCTTGCTGGTCTATTTCACCCTCAAGCGCACCACGCCCATGCCGGCGTTTACCGCGACGCCACGTTCGCCGTTGGCTGCCTGGGCAGAGCACCTGCGCAACGGACCCTTGCGCGCCAGTTTCGCCATTGGATTTCTGATCCTCTTCACCTTTATCGGTACGTTCACCTATGTGAACTTCGTGCTGGTGCGCGCGCCCATCGGCCTCAGCCCGATGCAGCTCGGCTTCGTCTATTTCGTATTCCTGCCCTCGATCCTCACCACGCCATTTGCCGGCAAGGTGGCGCAGCGCTTCGGCACGCGGCCAACCTTCTGGGCGTCGCTGGCAATTGCGGCGGCCGGCTTGCCGTTGCTGCTGGCGTCCAGCCTCCCTCTGGTGCTGGTGGGTCTCGCCGGCGTTGGCGTCGGCACATTCTTCGCCCAGGCAGCCGCCACAGGTTTCGTCAGCCGCGTGGCCACGGGCGATCGCGGATCGGCCAGCGGAATCTACCTTGCTTGCTACTTTCTCGGCGGCCTCGTGGGCAGCGCTATCCTGGGCCAGGTCTTTGACCGGCTCGGCTGGACCGCTTGCGTTGCCGGCATCGCGCTGGCGCTGGCACTCGCGGCAATGCTCGCCTTCCGCCTCAAGATGATGGCGGCGAAACCCATGGTGGCGCATGGCGTCTGACAACCCTGAACTCGGCGGAAGCGAGCGCTATCGCCGCGGTCTCCAGCGGCTAAACGAGGTCGACGGCGAACAGGTCGGCCGCATCCTTGCCGGCCTCGTCGATATCGCGCCGGATTTTGCGACATATCTGGTCGAATTCGCCTTTGGCGACATATATACGCGGCCGGGCTTGGATCTGAAGACCCGGCAGTTCGCCACCATCGCGGCCTTGACCGCGCTGGGCACGGCGCAGCCGCAGCTGAAGGTGCATATTGCCGGCGCGCTAAACGTCGGGTGCTCGCGCGCCGAGATCGCGGAAGTCATCATGCAG
>JBGPNG010000250.1:0-4172 GCA_041487395.1 Dongiaceae bacterium | reverse complement strand
TGCGGCGCGGGCGAATTCTTCCGGCAAGGAAATATTCACCAGATCGCCGGTAACCACGGTGTGATCCGGCCGTGCTGCGTGGAGGTCGGCCACAAGAGCCGACAGAATCGGGCCTTCGTGAATCGCTTTGCGCCGCAGATGCCAGGAAAGAAGGCCCAGCACGCGCTTTGACAACAAGGCGTCGAGGCGCGGCAGGCCAAGCCCGCCCAGATGGGTATCCGACAAATGTGCCAGCGTGAACATGGGCCGTTCTTGTGCCGGATCGCGGGACCGGTCAAGGGTCTTGATCGACCGGCGATGCCGGCTTTGATTGCCGCCCTGCCGATCGCATGATATTCACCGGCGGCCTGATTGAGGCGGTTCATCGAGAGGCGCAATTGTCCGACGCATGGCTGCCCGCGGGCTGGGACCGGGATTTGCGATTGGCATGGCGCGATTTGCAAGGAGCCGCCAGACGCTGGCCGCTTGTGGTTCATCTGAGCTGGCACGACATCCGACAACGCTATCGCCGGTCCACTCTGGGGCCGATCTGGCTCACCATCAGCGTTGCTGTTCAGATCGGCGCCCTCGGCTTCGTCTATGGCGGGTTGTTCAAGAGCGATCTATCGACATATCTGCCCCATCTCGCCGCCGGCATGACGATCTGGATGATGATCGCCGGCATGATCAACGAAGGGTGCGCCTGCTTCATTGCCGCCGAGGCCTATCTGAAACAGGCGCCATTGCCGAAGTCAATGTTTCCGGCCCGCATCGTGCTGCGCTGCCTGATTACCTATGCCCATGACTTCGTCATTGTCCTGGTGGTGTTGCTAATCTATTTGCCGCCGTTGGGACTGCAGGCGTTGCTTTCGATTCCCGGCGTCGCCCTTGTGGCGCTGAACGGATTTTGGATCGGCTTGCTGATGGGAATGCTCTGCACGAGGTTTCGGGATCTTCCGCCGATCGTCGCCAGCGCGATGCAGGTTGCATTTTTCATCACGCCGGTCATCTGGTTGCCCAACGCGCTGACCGGCCACGCGGCGATGCTGTTGAACTTCAACCCGTTCGCGCTTTTCATGTCGCTGGTGCGCGATCCGCTTGTCGGCGTGTCGGTGCCGCTGTCGACCTGGTTGATCGCTATTGCGGTCACAATCGGCGGATCGATCGGGACGTTCGTCATGTTTGCCCGATTTCGGGCGCGCATCACCTACTGGCTGTAATGACCGAGATCGAGCTCACCGACGTCGACGTTCATTTCCCGATCTACGACGCGCGGGCGCGCTCGTTCAAACATCACCTGCTCGGCTTCGGCGGCGGCGGGCGCATTGGTGCGACCGCCGCGCATCATGTCGTGGTGCGCGCGTTGAACGGCATATCGCTGTCGCTCGCTCACGGCGACCGGCTGGGCCTGGTCGGCCGTAACGGAGCGGGCAAGTCGACGCTGCTGCGGGTCATGTCGGGAATCTACGAACCGGGCGCCGGCCGTGTGAGGGTTGTCGGCCGCGTGGCGGCGCTGACCGATCTCACTATGGGCATGGACATGGAGGGGACGGGTTATGAAAATATCCTGATCCGCGGCTTCATGCTCGGCCGGACGCGACGCGAGTCATTGGATCGTGTCGGCGAGATCGAGGCGTTCACCGAGCTCGGCGACTATCTCAACCTGCCGTTGCGCACATATTCCCAGGGCATGCTGCTGCGCCTGGCATTTGCCATTTCGACCAGCATCGAGCCGGAAATACTGATCTTGGACGAGATGATCGGTGCCGGAGACACGCGGTTTGCGGATAAGGCGACGGCGCGCCTGAAGCGGTTGACGGAAGCGGCCCGCATCATCGTGATCGCCTCCCACTCGGCCGATACCTTGCGCCGGGTGTGCAACAAGGCGGCGCTGCTGCGCGAAGGCCGGCTTGTCGCCATCGGTCCGGTGGACGAGATTCTGGGCCGCTACGAAAAAGAAGGTTGAGCGGCGTTGCCATCGCGCCCGAGGCGGGGCCATAATCGTGCAAGTCAAGGGAGGCCCGCATGCAGCTCGTCATCGATCAAACCGACTTCGCCCGTCTTTCCTCAGCCGCTCGCGGTGAGCTTCTGCGTCTGCTCGGCGGAGAGAGCCAGCCGCCGGCAATTACGGTGCCGAAGACCGCGGGGCGCAATTTTCGTTGGCGCCAGCCTCATGACGTCGGCCTGCCGCTGCTGCGCAAGCTGCTGAAAGGCGCCGATGGCGCGACACGCGAACGGCTCGCCGTTTTTGCCCGCAACAAAGGCCGAGCGAGCATGCAACAGCTCCTCTCCGTGACCAAGGAAAGGGACTGGCATGCGTTGACCCCGTGGGAGGGGGCGATCACCCGCAAGCTGCGACGGCTGGTCGGCGACGACAACCGCATCGTTTCATTGATGCAATGGGACTACGAAGCGGAAGTCTGGGACGCCGATCACAGCCATCTGTTGGACGGTGTCTATTACGTATCGGAGGCGACGAACAAGGCGCTGCGCAAGGAACTCGGCCTGGATTAGGCCCAAAGCAATGGGCCGGCCCCGTTAGAGCGCCGGCCCTGGTACCGATCGCTACGCTTTCGCCCCTATTGCAGCTTCTGTCGGAACTTCGTGTGGCAGCCACCGCAGCCCTTTTGGCCGGTCGCGTCGAACTGCGCCGCGAAGGCGGCCATATCGCCGCTATTGGCGGCATCCGCCAGTTTGCCGGCCTCAGTACCGAGATTTACCGCGGCTGTCTTGAAGTCCTCGAAATTGTCCCAGATCTCCGGTTTGGCGTTGGTCTTGTCCGGCAAATCCTTCAGACTGCTTCTGGCCGGAAATAAGTCGGCGATCTTCGCGGCATTTGCCTGAAGCCCCAAGGCAAGCTGTTGCATCGTGGCCAAGTCGCCCGACTTCGCCTCGACGACTGCACCCATAGCTTTCATTTTTGCGCCATTGTCTTTCATGAGGGCGCGGCGAGTATCGATGGCGGTCTGGATGTCGCCGGCGGGTGCGCCGGCGCTGAGCGAGCGAATCCCGAAATAGCCAGCCGACACGATCACCACCACGCCGATGACAACCGCGATAGTCGTTCTTTTCATCTGGCTTCCCGCTTCGTTCAGATATTGCGCTCCCGCCTGCGCAGCGCGAAGCGTCGCCCAGGGCTGGAGGCCTGTAAAGTAGTCACAGCGAAGTAACTGCGCTTCCACACGAAATTGTGACTGGAGCCCGCCTTCGACGCCGCCTCTTGCCGCTTTGCTCATGCGAGCCAATAATCCAGACATGAAAATAACCAGGGTTGCCGTAGGCTTAGCTGCCTTGATGGCGCTCTGCGCTTGCGCCACGCGGCCGCCTCAGCCGGCCATGGTGCCGCAGGTCCAGCCGAGTGGTTTCGGCTATTCGGAGACGAAGCTCGGGGTCGACCGCTTCGAAGTCCGTTACGTGACGCCCGATATGGCCCTGCCGGTGGACGAGGATCGCCGGGCCGGCGCGCTTTCTGAACAGAAACAACGGGCCTACGATCTCGCTCTTTGGCGGGCTTCGCAGATCGCGCTATCTGCCGGTTTCACCTATCTCAAAGTCGAGCAGGAGCATCGGGACGCCGACGTCACCGTCAAGCGGACATATGTGCCTGTGGTGGCCGGCCCCTATGGGTTCTATGGCCCCGGGGGCATGCTCTATCCCGGCTGGGGCTATGGTCCTGGCTACTACTACGGCCGACCGGGCATCGCGGCGCCATTCTGGTTTTATGAAGATCCCTTCGCCTATCGGACACGGCTCCAGGTCAGCGGTCGTTTTACGGCAAGCCTTACGATCGCCTTTGCGAAAGCGGCGAGCGAAGGCGCGCTCGATGCCAAGACGACATCTCAGCGTCTATCGACGCAATATGCCGGCGCCGCCTATTGAGCGGCCGAGCGTCGGCTTGCCAGGGCTTCATCCTCGATCCGGATACGCCAGAACAGCAACCCGGCATTCGCCATGCCGAAGATCACGGCGATCCAAGCCGCGCCGAAGGCAAGCGGCAAGCTGATGATCTCCAGCTCGACAATCAGATAGTTGGGGTGGCGGAAAAATCGATACGGTCCCCGGCGCACCAGCGGCACGCCGGGTAGCGTGATGATGCGGGTCGTCCAATAACGCCCGAGGCTGGTCAGCACCCAGACCCGACCTAACTGCAGCGCAAGAAATAATGAAAGCCAGGGCCAGCTCACGACGGCGCC
>JBGPNG010000249.1:0-4175 GCA_041487395.1 Dongiaceae bacterium | reverse complement strand
GGATGCTTGTTCACTGGGACCTTACACTGCCTGATCAATCGGCCAATTGGATAGCACAGCCGTGAGATGCCTGCGAAATGCCCGCTCCCTTTACCGTATGTATACAAACAAATTAAGTTGGCACGCCGATCGTGTCAATCGCCGATAGGGGTCAATGGGCGAGCGGAACCGGAGGCATGGCCGCGGACCGTCAGAATCCCGTTGAAATGGGGGAAGCCGCTCACTAAGAGAGATACGGCGGCTCGCACGCGGCATCGCCGCGTCTCGGCAGGGCGGCAGACTCCGGCAGGCAAGCTCGTGGCAGTACCGAACCGACCAGTCTATGACCTGAACCGGATTCGGCGAGACTTCCCGATCCTCGATACCCGCGTCCATGGCCGCCCTCTCGTCTATCTGGATACGGCGGCGAGCGCCCAAAAGCCGCGCGCGGTGGTCGAGGCGATGGCGCGCTTCATCGAGACCGATTACGCCAACGTCCATCGCGGCGTTCACGCATTGGGGGAACGGGCAACCGAAGCCTATGAGCAGGCGCGCGGTCGTGTCGCGCGTTTCCTCAATGCCCGCTCGCCTGGCGAAATCGTCTTCACCGCCGGCGCCACCGCCGCGATCAATCTGGTTGCCGGCAGCTGGGGCGAGGCGGAGCTTCGCGCCGACGACCAGATCATCCTGTCGGTCGTCGAGCATCATTCCAATATCGTGCCCTGGCAGCTTCTGCGCGAGCGCCGGGGCATCGAGATCCTGGTGGCACCGGTGGACGACGAAGGCAATTTCGATATTGCCGCCTTCGGACGGCTTCTGGGACCGAGCTGCAAGCTCGTTTCGGTGGCCCATATATCCAATGCGATCGGGACCGTGCTGCCGGTCGGCGAGATCGTGCGCCAAGCCCATGCCGCCGGAGCCAAGATACTGATCGACGGTTGCCAGGCGGTGCCGCATCAGCCCGTCGACGTCCGGGCGCTCGACTGCGATTTCTACACTTTCGCGGGGCACAAGCTCTATGGCCCGACGGGTATCGGGGTGCTTTATGCGCGCAGCGAAATCCTGGCGACCATGCCGCCTTGGCAGGGCGGCGGCGAAATGATTCGCAGCGTGACTTTCGAGCGCACCGAATTTGCCGATCCCCCCGCCCGGTTCGAGGCCGGCACACCCAACATCGTCGGCGCCATCGGCCTCGCCGCGGCAATCGACTATGTTGAGAAAATCGGTCTAGGCGCAATCGGCCGCCATGAACAGGCGCTCCTGGCCCACGGCACGGCGCTGCTCTCGCGGCTCAACGGCCTGCGCATGATCGGTACCGCGAGACAGAAGTCAGGCATCCTGTCCTTCGTTCTCGACGGCATCCATCCCCATGATGCGGCGACATTGCTCGACCGAAAGGGATTGGCGCTACGCGCGGGCCATCACTGCGCCCAGCCGGCCATGGACCGCTTCGGCGTCGCCGGCACCCTTCGTGCATCCCTCGGTCTCTACAACAGCAAAGACGAACTCGATGCCCTGGCCGAGGGTGTGGCCGAGGTGCTGCGCCGCTTCGCCTGAACGGCAAAACCCTTAGGCCAGATCGAAGAGCAGGATTTCTGCCGCCTGGTCGGCAACGATCTCGATTTTGGACTCGCCGCTGATCGCCACCCCGTCGCCCGCGCGCAGCCATTGGCCGTTCGCGGTTACGGCTCCCCGCACGAGTTGCAGCCAGGCATGGCGTTGGGGTGCCAGAACCTGGGTGAGGCGATCGCCTTCGTCCAACAGCCCGGCATAGAGCGCAACATCCTGGTGAATGGTGACGGAACCTTCGCGCCCGTCGCGGCTTCCCACCAGCTTTAGCCGGCCCCGGCGCTCGGCGGCCGGATAGTTGCGCTGCTCATAATCGGGCGCGATATCCTTTCGCTCCGGCAGAATCCAGATCTGCAGGAAATGCACGGCGGCTTCCCTGGAGGGATTGTATTCGCTGTGGGTGATGCCGGTGCCGGCACTCATGCGCTGCACTTCGCCGGGCCTGATGATCGTGCCGTTGCCGAGACTATCTTTGTGCTCGAGGGTGCCATCCAGAACATAGCTGATGATTTCCATGTCCCGATGGCTATGGGGCGGAAAGCCGCCCTTGGGCTCCACCTCGTCCTCATTTATGACCCGTAGACTGCGGAAACCCATATGAGCCGGGTCGTAATATTGCCCGAAGGAGAAGCTGTGCCGGCTGTCGAGCCAGCCGAATTGGGCGCGGCCGCGAGCCTCGCTGGGGCGAATTGTCAGCATGGGCTTGTCCTTTCATGCCTCGATCCGGCGGCGCGGCCGAACCGATGCAGGCCATTTAATCAGTGCCACCCTCGCCGACAATTCGTTACGGCGGGGAAACCACGCAATGGCCCTCGATCAGCGGAACGGCTCCCCGGCAATCCAGGCAACAAGGCTGTGCCGCAGGCATTCCTCCACGGCGGTTACGCGATGGAGCTGCCAGGCGGGAAAGATAAAGCCGGTGCTGCGGGTGGCTTCGCCACCTTGCACCTGAAATCGCCCCTCCTATACTCCGGCCATGATTCTGACCCCTCCCGATGCGCCCGATTTGGCACTGCTGCCTCGGCCCGCGCGAGCTACGCGCCCGGGCGATGCCGCTCGATGACACCGACAATTGATCTTGGACAGCGGCTGATCTTGGACAGCTGGAGCCCGACGCAATATCACCGCTTCACCGATGCGCGACTGCGCCCGGCAATCGACCTGCTCGCCCGGGTCACGCTTCGTGACCCGGTCCTGGTCTATGACCTCGGCTGCGGCAGTGGGCGGACCACGGCTCTCTTGGCCCAACATTGGGGCCGCGCCCGCGCCGTGGGTGTCGATTCCTCGCCATCGATGCTCGCATCGGCACGGCGGGAATTTCCCGATCTTGCCTTCGTCCAAGGCGATCTCGCCACCTGGGCGCCCGAGCAGCCCGCCGACCTTTTGTTCAGCAACGCGGCCTTGCATTGGCTCGACGACCACCCGGCACTCTTCCGGCGCCTGCTGCGCCAAGTGAAGCCTGGCGGCCAACTCGCAATCCAGATGCCGCATAATCACGACCAGCCTTCCCACCGGGCAATCCGGGAAGCCACGGAGGCGGGGCCATGGCGCGATCGTCTACGACCCCTGCTGCGACCCGCACCGGTGGCCGAGGCCGCCAGTTATCATGCCATGATGGCGCCATTCGCTCAGGCGCTGGATATCTGGGAAACCGTTTATCTCCATGTGCTCGAAGGCGACAACCCGGTTGCCGATTGGACCAAAGGAACCGCCATGAGCCCACTGCTCAACGCTCTCGATGCAAATCAACGCGCCGAGTTCGAGCTCGCGTATCGCGCGTTGGTGGCCAAGGCATATCCGCCCAATGCCGCGGGCAGGACATTGTTCTCGTTCCGTCGTCTCTTCATCGTCGCGGAAGCGCGCTGATGATGAATAGGGCAGCCCGGCTCGAGCGCTACCGCGCTATCGGCGCATTTCTGGTCGGCCTTACTATTCCCATTTCGGTATCGATTTCCGAAATCGTGACCGGCCTTGCCTTTCTCATTCTGCTGTTCGAATGGCAACCGCGAGAGGCCTGGCAGCGTTTGCGCGGCAATCCCGTGGCCTGGGCAAGCCTTGCCCTGTTCTTGCTGCTCGGCCTTGGCACGCTCTATAGCGTGGCCCCCTTGGGTGAGGCGACTCGTATTTGGATCAAATACCGCGAACTCCTATACCTGCCGTTGTTCATGTTGCTCTGTCGCGACAGCCGTGCGGCGCGCGCGGGCCTTCTGGGCTTCCTCTCGGCAATGGTCTTATTGCTGGTATTGGGTTTCTATCAGCGGTTCACCGGCGCATCGTTCAGTCATCTGCGCAATTTCAACGGCAGCATCTTCGGCAGTTACATCACCGAAGGGGTGATGGTGGCGCTCGGCGCCTATTATTTCGCCGTGGAAGCAATCGACAACCGGCGCTGGCGAGTCTATGCGGCGATGGCCTCCGCACTTGCTCTCGCCTTCGTTCTGTTCGTCAGCCCGGGCCGCACCGGTTATGTCGTGATCGTGGCGCTGGCGCTGCTTTTCTTGTTTCAAACGGCGCCGCGGAAGTTTTGGCTACCGGGATGCCTAGTCGTCATCCTGGCGATCGGAACTCTCTACTTCGTCTCTCCTGAACTACATGCACGGATGGCCGGCATCGGCGCCAGCCTGCGG
>JBGPNG010000248.1:0-4189 GCA_041487395.1 Dongiaceae bacterium | reverse complement strand
GGCTCCGTCATGAGAGGGCATACTGACCGGTTTCCGCTATGACAAAGGGCGGCGGCGTATCGTTTGTGGCGTGGCCCGACTGGCTTCGCTGCTCAGGCGAGGGCCTGCTCCAGATCGGTGATCAGATCGCCCGCATCTTCGATGCCCACGGAAAGCCGCAACAGATCCGGCGACACCTTGCTGTAGGGACCTTCGACGCTGGCCCGATGCTCGATCAGGCTCTCGACACCGCCCAGCGAGGTGGCGCGTTTCCAGATTTTGACGCGGGACCCGACATCGAGCGCGGCCTCGCGTCCGCCCGCCACGCGAATCGACAACATGGCGCCGAAGCCATCGCGCATCTGCCGGGCGGCGATGGCGTGGCCCGGATGATCCGGCAGGCCGGGATAGAGGACAGCGGCTAGTTTCCTATGGCGGGCAAAATGCGCGGCAATGTCGCCGGCCGAGGCCGAACTCTGGCGCACCCGCAAGACCAGCGTGCGCATCCCGCGCAGCAGCAGCCATGCCTCGAACGGCCCCGGGACAGCCCCGGCCTGGGCCCGAAGGTCGGTCAAGCGTTGCCAATATTCATCCTCGCGCGCGGTCACCAAAGCGCCGCACAGAACGTCGCTGTGGCCGTTCAGCATCTTCGTTGCCGCATGCATCACCAGATCGGCGCCCAATTCCAGCGGCTTCGTATGCAGGGGCGTCGGCACCGTATTGTCCACCGCCAGGCGAGCGCCGGCCTTGTGCGCGATCTCCGCCAGGGCGGCGATGTCGGCGATGGCCCAGGTGGGATTGGCCGGCGTTTCCGCCCAGATCAGCTTCGTTCGGCCCGGCTTGACCGCCGCCTGCACGCGCGCCGCATCGCTCATGTCGACGAAATCGATGTCGAGGCCGCCGGGCTTGCCGAAATCCATCAACCATTGCTTGAGGCCCCAATAGGCCTCTTCGGGCGCGATCGCGTGATCGCCGGGCGCCAGCGCCTGGAAGGCGGCCGTGGTTGCCGCCATGCCGCTGGCGAACAACATCGCCCCTACCCCGCCTTCGAGGGCGGCCAGAAGCGCCTCGGGCTGATCGAAGGCCGGCGCGCGGGGACGAATATAGGAACGGCCGCCCGGAAGGCTCTGGTCGGCGGCGCGCTCGAACGTCGTCGCCAGATGGACGGCCGGGGCCAGCCCGCCGGTGGTGGGCTCGACCCAGCCGAGCGCCTGGGCGGCCAATGTGGCGGGGCGCAGCCGGTAATCGCGTGGCGGCTTCTTATCTGTCATTGCTGTCTGTTACTCAAACGCCCGCGCGAGGCCAAGCCGCCGACGCCCCGACGCCGTTCGCTTGGCGCGTCAGCGCTTGGCGTATTGGGTGGCGCCAAACAGGATCTCCCGTTGCTTCTCGTCCATGGGGCCGCTGCGGGATTTTTCATCCAGCACCTTAAGCCCGCGCTCGACCGCCGGACGCGCGGCGATGCCGTCGAACCATCGTTTCAGCTTCGGGTAGTCGGCGATATTGACGCCTTGGCGCTCCGAGGAGCGTAGCCATGGGAATATGGCGATGTCGGCGATGGAGTATTGGCCTGCGAAATAAGGGCGATCGGCCAGCCGGCGATCCATGACGCCGTAGAGCCGTCCGGCCTCGTTGGTATAGCGGTCGATGGCATATGGAATCTTGTCCGGCGCATAGGCGCGGAAATGATGAGCCTGGCCCAGCATCGGGCCGATGCTGCCCATCTGGAACATCAGCCACTCCAAGGCGGCATAGCGACCCCGCGCGTCGGCCGGCAGCAACTTCCCGGTCTTCTCCGCCAGATAGATCAGGATGGCGCCGGATTCGAAGATCGAGATGGGTTTTCCCTCGGGCCCCTCGCTGTCGACCAGCGCCGGGATCTTGTTGTTGGGGCTGATCGCCAGGAAGGATGGTTCGAATTGATCGCCGCGCCCGATATCGACGCCATGGACGCGGTAAGGCAGGCCGAGCTCCTCCAGCATGATATGGATCTTGTGCCCATTGGGGGTCGGCCAGCTGTAGAGATCGATCATCATCTGCTCCTGTTATTTTCCTGTGCCTATCTTAAGCTAAGAGATGGGCCCAAGCTTGGCATCCCTGCCCCGTGGTAATTATGCTTGTGGAATACGATAGGAGAAATTGCCGATGCGCACGCGCAACCTGGTCTTGGCAAACCTGATCTGGGCGATGATGGCATTGCTTGTCCTTCTGCCAAGAGGTGCCTTTGCCGATCCCAATGGGCCGGCGGACCGGACACCGGCGGATCGCCGGCTCGAGGACAAGCGCGTCGACGATATCCGCCTGACGATGACCGATAGTTACGCCACGGTGACGAAGCTCGTCGTCCTCACCGCGGATTGTGCCTTTCGCAGCGCTACGGATGCCATACGGCGGCGCAATGTCAACCGCCTCGGCTTCACCCAGGACATACCGCTGGTCGGCGGTTTCTTCGCCGACACGCCGCGCCAGCGCGATTTCACCGACGCCAACCAGATCGGCCTCGCCTATCTGGACGGGTCGAGGATGTTCGTCGACCTGCGCGGGACCGGTGGCCCGCCGACAACCGATCGGGCCTTGTTGAATGCGCTGGCCGAGGGCCCGACCGGCGGGCAGAGCGCCAATTTCGCACTCAATGGCGCCGCCCCGCCGTTTGCAGGTCTCAGCGTCGTCAATCGCGATTTCCAATTCCTTGTTCCCTCGGCCAATTTCAGCGCCCTGGCCGCGCCGGGCAAGAGTTGCGCCAAGGATGCCTTCGCGGGCTTGCCCCTTCTGGCATCCATGTTCGACAAGCCGGTGGGCAGCGCCCATCTGGTGAACGGCCAGATCGTCGTGCTTATCAAGCCCAGCATCATTGCCGGCAATTGATGTCGCCGGTTCGCTATCGCGGCAATGGGCGGACGGCCTAGGCCGACAGCTTCTTTTTCAGAAGGTCGTTCAGCATGGCCGGATTGGCCTTGCCGGCCATCGCCTTCATCACCTGACCGACGAAGAAGCCGAACAGTTTCTCCTTTCCCGATCGGTATTCGCTCACCTTGTCGGCATGCTGGGCCATGATTTGATCGATGGCGTGATCGATGGCGCCGGTATCCGTAACTTGTCGTAGCCCCTTTTTCCCGACGATCTCGCCGGCTGGCTGGCCGCTTGCCACCATCTCGGCGAAGACATCCTTGGCGATGCGCCCCGAGATCGTGTTGTCGGCGATCAAGTCGACAAGGCCGCCAAGATTCGCCGCCGAGACGGGGGAATGGGAGATGTCGAGCCCCGCTCTATTGAGAGCCCCAAAAAGCTCGGAGATCACCCAATTCGCGGCCAGCTTGGCATCGCGGCCTTTTGCCACGGTCTCGTAGAAGCCGGCCGTTTCCTGATCGGCAACCAGTACGCCGGCGTCATAGGCGGACAGCCCGTAGTCCTTGACGAAGCGCGCCTTCTTGGCATCCGGCAGTTCGGGCAGCGTCGCCTTGATCTTCGCGATCCAGGCAAGATCGAGATCGAGAGGCAGCAGATCGGGATCGGGGAAATAGCGATAGTCATGCGCATGTTCCTTGCTGCGCATCGTTCGCGTGACGCCGCGCCCGGAATCGAACAGGCGTGTTTCCTGCCTGATCGACCCGCCGTCTTCCAGCACTTCGATCTGGCGGCGCGCCTCGTATTCGATCGCCTGCTGGACAAAGCGGATCGAGTTGACGTTCTTGATCTCGCAGCGCGTGCCCAGCTCGCCGCCCGGCCGGCGCACGGAGACATTCACGTCGCAGCGCATGCTGCCCTCGTCCATGTTTCCGTCGCAGGTGCCCAGATAGCGCAGGATGGAGCGCAGCTTGCGCAGATAGGCCGTTGCCTCCTCCGCCGTGCGCATGTCCGGCTCCGAGACGATTTCCATCAGCGCCACGCCGGAGCGATTGAGATCGACATAGGTCTTGCTCGGATGCCGATCATGCAGGCTCTTGCCCGCGTCCTGCTCGAGATGCAGGCGCGTGATGCCGACCTGGCGCGAACGTCCATCCGGCAGATCGATGACGATGATGCCCTTGCCCACCACCGGCTGCAGATATTGGGAGATCTGATATCCCGCCGGCAGATCGGCATAGAAATAATTCTTGCGATCGAACACCGAGCGAAGGTTGATCTGGGCGTTGAGGCCGAGGCCCGTCTTGACCGCCTGCTCGACGCAATAGCCGTTGATCACCGGCAGCATGCCGGGAAAGGCTGCGTC
>JBGPNG010000247.1:0-4190 GCA_041487395.1 Dongiaceae bacterium | reverse complement strand
GATATCACGCCGGTGTCGTTTTGCCTGCCAGCTGAGCATATCGGGCCACTTCTGCGGGTGGGGCCGGCTCAGCGGGTGGGGATGGGCTTCTCGCCGCTGTAGTCGTAGAAGCCGCGGTCTGACTTTCGGCCAAGCCAGCCGGCCTCGACATATTTCACCAGCAGCGGACAGGGGCGGTATTTGCTGTCGGCCAGCCCCTCATAAAGGACTTGCATCACGGCAAGACAGGTATCGAGGCCGATGAAATCCGCCAGCTCCAGCGGGCCCATGGGGTGGTTGGCCCCCAGCCGCATGGCGGTATCGATCGCCTCGACCGAGCCCACGCCCTCATAGAGCGTATAGACGGCTTCGTTGATCATCGGCAGCAGGATGCGGTTGACGATGAAGGCCGGGAAATCCTCGGCCATGGCCACCGTCTTGCCGAACTTCTCGGCGAGATCGCGGATCGCCGCGAACGTCTCGTCGTCGGTCGCCAGGCCGCGGATCAGCTCGACGAGCTGCATCAGCGGCACCGGATTCATGAAATGCATGCCCATGAAACGCGCCGGGCGGTCGGTGGCGGCGGCAAGGCGTGTGATGGAAATCGACGAGGTGTTCGATGCAATCATCGCGCCCGGTTTCAGCATCGGGCAGAGCTTCTTCAGGATCTCGCGCTTGATCTCCTCGTTCTCGATCGCCGCCTCGATGACGAGGTCGCAATCGCTGAACAGGTGATAGTCCTGCCCGGTCGTGATGCGGGCCAGTGCCGCGGTCCGATCGGCCTCCGTGATCAAGCCGCGCTTTACCTGGCGGCCCATGTTCTGGCTGATGATTTCCTTTGCCTGATCGATTTTATAGACGTCGACATCGACCAGTTTCACGCTATAGCCCTTGAGGGCCGCGACATGAGCGATGCCGTTGCCCATTTGGCCGGCGCCGATGACGCCGATGGTGCGAATCATTGTTGGAGGCCGCTCCTCGGGCCTATTTGCTCAGCTCTTTGGTCAATTCCGGCACCGCCTGGAACAGGTCGGCGACGAGACCGTAATCGGCAACCTGGAAGATCGGTGCATCCTCGTCCTTGTTGATGGCGACGATGACCTTGCTGTCCTTCATGCCGGCGAGATGCTGGATGGCGCCGGAGATGCCGACGGCGATGTAGAGATCGGGGGCGACCACCTTGCCGGTCTGGCCGACCTGATAGTCATTGGGCACGAAGCCCGCGTCGACGGCCGCACGGCTGGCGCCGACGGCGGCGTTGAGCTTGTCCGCCATGGCTTCGAGAAGTTTGAAATTTTCGCCGCTCTGCATGCCGCGGCCGCCGGAAACGATGATGCGCGCCGAGGTCAGCTCCGGGCGCTCCGACTTGCTCAATTCCTGGCCGACGAATTTGGAAAGGCCCGCATCGCCCGCGGCCGGGATCGCTTCGACGGCGGCACTGCCGCCGGTGGCGGGCACGGCATCGAAGCCGGTGATGCGCACGGTGATAACCTTGATCCTGTCGGCCGACTGCACCGTCGCCAATGCATTGCCGGCATAGATCGAACGCACGAAGGTATCGGGCGCGACGACGGCGCTGATTTCCGAGATCTGGGCGACGTCGAGCAACGCTGCCGCGCGCGGCATGCAATTCTTGGCGCTGCTGGTGGCGGCCGCCAGGATGTGGGTGTAGCCAGCGGCCATGGCCACGATCAGCTTGGCCATGTTTTCGGCTAGGCGATTGGCGTAAAGGGCATCGTCGGCCAGCAGGACCTTGGCGACGCCGGGGATCGCGGCCGCCGCTTCGGCGGCAGGGCGGCAAGCCTGACCCGCGACCAGGATGACGAGATCGCCACCGATCTCCTTGGCGGCGGTGACGGCGTGCAGCGTCGCCGGCTTGAGGCTGGCGTTGTCATGCTCGGCAATCAGCAGGACGCGCATCAGATCACCTTGGCTTCGTTACGCAGCTTGTCGACCAGTTCGGCCACGCTCTTCACCTTGACGCCCGCCTGGCGCTTCGGCGGGTCGGCGACCTTGAGGGTCTTCAGCCGCGGTGCCGGATCGACGCCGAGTTGCTCGGGCGTCAGCACGTCGATCGGCTTCTTCTTCGCCTTCATGATATTGGGCAGCGAGGCATAGCGCGGTTCGTTCAGCCGCAGATCGGTGGTCAGAACCAGCGGCAATTTCAGCGTCACGGTTTCGAGCCCGCCATCGACCTCGCGCGTTACATTGGCCGTGCCGTCGCCGTTCAGCACCAGCTTGGAGGCGAAGCAGCCCTGCGACCAGCCGAGCAAGGCCGAGAGCATCTGGCCAGTCTGGTTGGCGTCGTCGTCGATCGCCTGCTTGCCCAGGATGCAGATCTCGGGCTTCTCCTTGTCGACCACCGCTTTCAACAGCTTGGCGACCGCAAGGGGCTGCAGCTCCACGTCGCTCTGGACGAGAATACCGCGATCGGCACCCATGGCAAGCGCCGTACGGATGGTTTCCTGGGCGGCGGGAAGGCCCAGCGAGACAGCGACAATCTCGCTCGCCTTGCCGGCCTCCTTGAGGCGCAAGGCTTCTTCGACGCCGATCTCATCGAACGGGTTCATGGACATTTTCACGTTGGCCGTTTCGACCCCCGTACCGTCCGCCTTGACCCGGATTTTGACGTTGTAATCGACGACGCGTTTGACCGCGACCAGAACCTTCATATGCCTCGATCCGACATTATTCCTGAGGGCGAACGATGGGGCGGGTCCCAGATCGAGACACCCATGCGCCGCCGGCGACCCCGTATTTGTGCGGGCGCACAATAGGTCTCCGCCATTTTCATGTCAACGACCCGGCGGCTCAGCGATTGGCGCCGGGCCGCCACAAGATATCGCGTTTTCCCTTGCCGTTCAGATGGCGCGACAAGACGAACAAATGATCAGATAACCTATTGATATATTTGATTGCTATGGGATTGACCGGGCTGTCGGCCGCAAGTGCTGTGATGGCGCGCTCGGCGCGCCTGGCAATCGTGCGGGCAAGATGAAGATTGGCCGCCGCGGCGCTGCCGCCGGGTAGCACGAAGGACTCCAGCGGTTGCAGCGCGGCATTCATCCGGTCGATCTCGCCTTCGAGGCGCAGGACTTGGCTTTCGACGATGCGAAGATCGCCTGCCTGGGCCTCCGGACGGCAAAGATCGGCGCCGAGATCGAACAGGTCATTCTGAATCCGGGCCAGCATGGCGTCGGCGGCACCCTTGGTGTGAAAGCGCGCCAAGCCCACCGCGGCATTGGCCTCGTCCACTTGCCCATAGGCATCGACCCGCGGGTCGTGCTTGGCGACGCGCTTGCCGCTGCCGAGCGACGTCAGGCCCTTGTCGCCGCCCTTCGTATAGATGCGGGTGAGCCTAACCACGGTGCTCAGTCTTAACCACGGTGCCCATCTCAACCACGGTGCCCATCTCAAATACGGTGCCAAGTCATCATGAAGATGACGAACAGCAGGATTGCCAGCCCTTGCAGGATGACACGCCAGCGCATGAAACGGTTCGAGTTGCGCTTGGCGAACTCGCCGCCGCGGGCCATGGAGAAGAGGCCCATGAATAGCACCGCCAGGGTAGCGACCATGGCTGCGACGAGCAGCGTGAAGACGAATTTGTCCATGGCAAAGAACTATAGGGCGCCGGCCGCACCCCGGACAGGGGGATTGCCCGTGCGGAGCGCTCATCGTCAAAAAGCCGTTCAGTCACGCTATGTTGTTTGACATATACCGTTTAACGGAATATCTTTCACGGGTGATACGTTCCTGGAAGAACGCGGCGACGCGGAAGATCTGGGAAGGGCAATGGCCCCGCCGGTTCGCTGGTGCAGATCGCGAGCGGACCTTGATGCTTTTGGACGCTCTACATGCGGCCTCATCGCTCCAAGCCATATCGCCCCTGAGAAGCGTGAGTTTGCACAAACTCAAGGGCGATCGGCAAAAGCAATGGGCCATGACGGTCAATGGCCGTTGGCGCATCTGCTTCACATTCGCGGATGGCGACGCATTGGATGTGGAGCTGGTGGACTACCACAAAGGATAGGCCGATATGCGGATTCCGACACACCCTGGGAAATTGCTGAAAGCGGAGTTGGCGGCGCGCAAACTCAGCGCCAACCGGTTGGCCATGGACATCGCAGTGCCGGCCGGTCGGATCAGCGACATCGTCAACGGACGTCGCGCGATCACGGCCGACACGGCGCTGCGGCTCGGACTCTATT
>JBGPNG010000246.1:0-4195 GCA_041487395.1 Dongiaceae bacterium | reverse complement strand
ATCGGATCAGATTGATTCAATCTGATCCCTTGAATCTTGCTCTACTGCAACAAAATAGAGGCCGATTCACGTCTCAAGCCGCATCGGCTTGAGACGATCGGACTCTAGCCGCCCCGGCGCGCCGCTTCAACGCCGCGCCTTGAAAAATTCCGTGAGCAGCGCCGCCGCCTCGCGCGCGGCGATGCCGCCATAGATATCCGGCTGGTGATGGCAGGTCGGCTGCTGGAAAATGCGGGGACCGTGCTCGACGCCACCGCCCTTCGGATCATAGGCGCCGAAATAGAGCCGGCGGATCCTGGCGAAGCCGATCGCCGCCGCGCACATCGGGCAGGGCTCGAGCGTGACGTAGAGATCGGCCTCGGCGAGCCGCGGCGCGCCGAGCGCCGCCGCCGCGGCGCGGATCGCCAGAAGCTCGGCATGCGCGGTCGGATCGCGGTCCGCCTCGACGCGATTGCCGGCGGCGGCGATGATTTGGCCGCTCGCCCCATCGACCAGCACGGCGCCGACCGGCACCTCGCCGCGCTCGCCCGCCTCGCGCGCGTGCGTGAGGGCGAGGCTCATCGGGTCATCGGGTTTCGTCGCGCTCATGCCGGCGACAAGAGCCCGAGGCCGGCCGACGGGTCAAGGGCGGCGCCCCGGCCTTGTCGCGGCGCGGGCGCTCTGGTGTAGGATGCGGGCCGCCCGAGCCGCCCGCCCTCACACGGAGCCGCCGCCCCCCATGATTCCGACCCTGCCCCTGCCCGACCGCACCGTGCTGCTCGACGGCGGCATGGGACGCGAGCTCAGGATGCGCGGCGTGCCGATCCTCGACACGATCTGGTCGGCGAACGCCCTCGTGGTGGCGCCCGATGCGGTGCGCGCGGTGCATCACGACTATCTCGAGGCCGGCGCCGAGATCATCACCACCAACAGCTACGGCATCATCCGCAGCGAGCTCGCCAAGGAAGGCATCGAGGACCGCTATGCCGAGTTGAATCGCCTGGCCGGCGAGCTCGCCCGCCAGGCTCGGGAGGCAAGCGGCCGCGGCGTCGCCATCGCCGGCAGCCTGCCGCCGCTACGCGGTAGCTATCGGCCCGATCTGGTCGGCCCACTGGCGGAAATCCTGCCGCAATATCAGGAGCAGGTCGAACTGCTTGCCCCCTATGTCGATGTCTTCCTCTGCGAGACCATGTCGTGCGGTGCCGAAGGTTTCGCCGCGGCCACGGCGGCGGCGGAAAGCGGCAAGCCCGTCTGGGTCTCCTGGACGCTGGATGAGGATCAGTCCGGTCGGCTGCGCAGCGGCGAGAGCATCGGCGAGGCGGCCGCCGCCATCGCCCATCTGCCGATCGCAGCCTTCCTCGCCAATTGCTGCGCGCCAGAAAGCATCGCCGCTGCCATGCCTGAGCTGGCGGCGCTGGGTCGCGGGCCGGTGGGGGGTTATGCCAATGCCTTCCGCCCCGTGCCGAAGGATTGGGTGATGGAGGAAGACGGGCTTCTGCCGCTGCGCGAGGATCTCGGGCCCGACGAATATGCCGGGCATGTCGCCCATTGGCATGACGACGGCGCGCGCATCGTCGGCGGCTGCTGCGGAACCGGGCCGGAGCATATCGCCCGGCTGCGACGACTGATGGATGAGGCAGCATGAGCACGAACGGCAAGGCCACCAACGGCAAGCATCGCCCGATCGTCGGCGTCACCCTCGATTCGGAAGAGCCGGGCGGCTATTCGACGCTGCCCTGGTATGCGTTACGCCAAAATTACACCGATGCCGTGGAGCGGGCGGGCGGGCTTGCCTTCCTGCTGCCCCATCAGCCCGAGCAGGCCGAAGCCTATCTCGATCGCATCGACGCCCTGGTGGTGACGGGCGGCGCCTTCGACGTCGACCCCGCCCTCTTCGGGGCCGAGACGCGCCATGCCACCGTGAAGTTGAAGATCCGGCGCACGGCCTTCGAGCTTGCGATCACCAAGGGGGCGCTCGCCCGCAACCTGCCGGTGCTCGGCATCTGCGGCGGCCAGCAATTGCTGAACGTCGTGCTGGGCGGCACGCTGATCCAGCATATTCCCGACGAGGTGCGAGGCGCGCTCGCCCACGAACAACCGAACCTGCGCACCGAGGCCGGCCATAGCGTGCGCGTCGCCAAGAATACGCTGCTCTATCGCATCTGCGGCACCGAGGAGCTGAACGTGAACAGCTCCCATCATCAGGCGGTGAAGACGGTGGGCCCCGGCGTCGTCGTCGATGCAGTGGCCCCCGACGGCGTGATCGAGGGCATCGAGGACCCCCGCTATCGCTATTGCCTCGGCGTCCAGTGGCATCCCGAATATTCCATCAGCGTGGGCGACCAGCAAATCTTCGATGCCTTCGTCGCAGCCGCGCGCTGAAGGGGTCGAGCCCGCCGCCGGCGCCAAGCCCGGAGCCGGCGAACGCATCGCCAAACGCATCGCGCGCGCGGGCCTCTGCTCGCGGCGCCAGGCGGAGGCCTGGATCGCCGCGGGCCGGGTCGTGGTCGACGGCAAGAAACTCTCCAGCCCGGCGCTCGTCGTCGGCGCGCAAGCGAAAATCCTGGTGGATGGCAAACCGCTGCCGACGGCGGAAGCAACACGTCTCTTCCGCTACTACAAGCCTCGCGGACTGCTGACCACGGCCCATGATCCCGAAGGCCGGGAAACGATCTATGACAAGCTGCCGAGCGATCTGCCCCGCGTGATGCCGGTCGGCCGCCTCGATCTGACCTCCGAAGGCCTGCTTCTGTTGACCAACGACGGCGGCTTGAAGCGCCGGCTGGAATTGCCGGCGACGGGCTGGCTGCGCCGTTATCGCGCGCGCGTGAACGGGCGCATCGATGCGGGGCAGCTCGCCAGCCTATCCCAGGGAATCCGCATCGAGGGAATCGACTACGGCCCGATCCGCGCCAGCCTCGACCGTCAGCAGGGCGACAATGCCTGGCTCACCATCAGCCTGGCCGAGGGCAAGAATCGCGAGATCCGTCGCGTCTGCGAGCATTTCGGCTGGCCCGTCAGCCGGCTTATCCGCATCGCCTATGGTCCCTTCCAGCTCGGCCAATTGCCGCGCGGCGCCATCGAAGAAGTGCCGGCCAAGATGCTGCGCGAGCAGCTCGGCCTCAAATCGCCCCGCCGTGCCTCGCGCCATGCGAATCGTCGCCGGCCGGCTTAAGGGCCGGCGGCTGGCGGCGACCGAAGGGCGGGATATCCGCCCGACGGCGGACCGCACGCGCCAGGCCCTGTTCGACGTTCTGGAGCATGGCCATCTGGTCGAAGGCGGCGGCTCGGCCGTCGCCGAAGCCGTGGTGCTGGATGCCTTCTGCGGCACCGGGGCGCTGGGATTGGAAGCGCTGTCGCGGGGTGCGGCCGAAGCGAGCTTCATGGATTCGAACCGCAGCGCTCTCGATTGCGCGCGGGCGAATGCCAGGGCGCTCGGCGTCGCGGGGAACTTCATCCTGGCCGATGCCACGAACCCGCCGCGGCCGCGCAAGCCGGCCAATCTGATCTTCCTCGACCCGCCCTATCGCTCCGGTCTCGCCGCGCCGGCGCTGATCGTCCTTGCTGCCGCGGGCTGGATGGCGCCGGGTGCAATCGTCAGCGTTGAGATGTCGGGGGCCGAGCTATCGAGATTCGAACCGCCGCCCGGGTTTTCTCCCATCGACGAACGGCGCTATGGCAAGGCGCGGATTTTGTTGCTGCGGGCCGGCGCTTAGGGCCTGAGTGCAAATAACAGCTGCGATATGCGTCAACTGCCCCTCTCCTGCACCGCGGGAGAGGGTGCCGAGCGGAGCGAGGTGGGTGAGGGTCTACGAGGGCCGCGGAGCGCTGCAAGAATGGTCTCGATCGCGCCTTCGGTGTTGGCAAGAATGTCGTTGTTGCAGAACCGGAGCGCGCGCCAGCCTCGGCGCGCGAGCCATTCGGTGCGCATGTCGTCGGCAGCATTCTCGTCATGCCGACCCCCGTTCGCCTCGACGACAAGGCGGCGCTTGGTGCAGGCGAAATCGACGATGACCGGGCCGATCGGGTGCTGTCGCCGGACCTTTTAGCCGGTGAGACGTCGTCCGCGCCGAGAAGCCCACAGCCGGATTTCGGCATGCGGAGGGCTTTGCCGAAGGTCGTGGGCAAATTGGCGTGGCATGCCGCGCACCCTATGGCGATCGCGGCCCGCAGGACCAACGATCGATCCTGTGGCAAGGCCCTCACCCGGCTCGCT
>JBGPNG010000245.1:0-4206 GCA_041487395.1 Dongiaceae bacterium | reverse complement strand
TTGCGCGAGAGCCCGACCTCCTGATAGACGGCTTCGGCAAGATGGGCGCGGGTGATTGTGTCGTCGGCCATAGGGGGTCGCCTCTGAACTTCACAAATGACTCTAATTGTGAGTCGGAAAACAGTCAATTACAGAGGGATGGCGCGTTTTATTCAAGCGCTAAGAGGCACGACTCGGCCGTTATCTAGGGCTACCAGCGAAGGAGCGCGGAACCCCAGGTGAAACCCCCGCCCATGGCTTCCAGCAGAACCAGGTGCCCAGGGCGTATTTGGCCCTCGCTGACCGCATGGGCCAAAGCCAGGGGGATCGAGGCCGCCGAGGTATTGGCGTGCTTGTCGACCGTGACGATGACCTTTTCCAAGGGCAGGTGAAGGCGCTGGCCCATGCTGTCGATGATCCGCAGATTGGCCTGGTGGGGCACCAGCCAGTCGACGTCATGGCCGCTGATGCCCATGGCGTTCATGGCCGCGTCGACCGCCTCCCCCATCTTGACGACGGCGTGGCGAAAAACCTCGCGGCCCTCCATCCGCACAAAGCCCGTGGTTCGCGTCGCCGAAGGCCCGCCGTCGACGTAGAGCAGTTTGTAATAGCGGCCGTCGGAATAGATATGCGTCGTCAAGACGCCCCGGTCGGCGATCGTGCCAATGCCCTCGCTCGCCCGCAGCACCACCGCACCTGCGCCATCACCGAACAGCACGCAGGTGCCGCGATCGTTCCAATCGAGGATTCGGGAGAACGTCTCGGCACCGATGACGAGCGCCGTCCTCGCCTGCCCCACCTTGATGAAATTGTCGGCGATGGCGAGCGCGTAGACGAAACCGCTGCAGACCGCCTGAATGTCGAAGGCCGCCCCTCGCGTCATGCCGATGCGGGCCTGAACCTTCGTCGCCGTCGCGGGGAATGTGTGATCCGGGGTGCTCGTCGCCAGCACCAGGAGATCGATTTCCTCGCTGTCGATTCCGCCGTCTTTCAAGGCGGCTTGCGCCGCGGCCGTCGCCAGGTCCGAGGTCAATTCGCCTTCGGCGGCGATATGGCGCTGGCGGATGCCGGTGCGCTGCGCGATCCAGGCGTCGGAAGTTTCCAGACGCTCGGCGAGTTCGGCGTTGGTCACGATCCGGCGCGGCAGATAGGCGCCGCAACCCGCCACTCGGGAACGCACCACCATCAGAGTGCGACTGCATGAGGGTTGGCGGCGTTGCCGGCGATGAACTGGGCGAAATCTTCGCGGATCTTCTCGATCGACTTCTGCGTGATCATGTCGACGGCGACGCCGATGGCATTGGCGAAGCCTAGCGCGTCGGTGCCGCCGTGGCTTTTCACCGCCACGCCATTGAGGCCAAGGAAGATCGCGCCGTTGTAGCGCCGCGGATCGGTCCTGACGCGCAACGCATTCAACGCCGGCCGTGCCAGCAGATAGCCGAAGCGCGCGATGAGCGAACTCTTGAAGCTGCGCTTCAGGAATTCGGCGTAAAGCTTGGCCGTCCCCTCGAGCGTTTTCAGGGAGATATTTCCGGTGAACCCGTCGGTGACGATGACGTCTACCGTGCCGCGGGCAATGTCGTCGCCTTCGACAAAACCATGGAATTCACCGGGCAGGCTGGTGCCGCGCAAGATGGCAAAGGCTTCGCGCACCGCCTCGTGTCCCTTGACTTTCTCCGATCCGACATTGAGCAGGCCCACGGTCGGCCGCTGGATGCCGAGCACGGTGCGGGCGAAGACATTGCCCATCACGGCGAACTGCACCAGATTATCGGCATCGCAACTGAGGTTCGCGCCGAGGTCGAGCATCACGCTCTCGCCCCGCAGCGTCGGGAAGAACGATGCGATCGCCGGACGGTCGATGCCGGGCAACGTCTTGAAGACAAACTTCGCCATGGCCATCAGGGCGCCGGTATTGCCGGCGGAGACGATTCCCGCCGCCCGACCCGACTGCACCGCGTCGATGGCAAGCCGCATGCTGGAGCCGCGGCCCGCCCGCAGCGCCACCGACGGTTTGTCGTCGCCGGCCACCACCTTGTCGGTGTGTATGATGCTGCTGATCTTGCTCAACGCGCCGTGACGGTCGAGCAAGGGCCTTACCTTGCCTTCGTCGCCAAAGAACAGAAAACGGACGTTGGGGAAACGTTGCCGGGCGATATTGGCACCCTTGACCACCACCTCGGGGGCCCGGTCGCCACCCATGGCATCGAGCGCAATGCTCAGTATGCCCGTCACCGCAATGACCTGGGAGGGGGTCGGACCGCGGCGCTAGGCCGCGTCCGGCGCCGCAACCTCCCTGCCGTCATAGTGACCGCAGGCCGAGCATACGTGATGCGGACGCTTCAGCTCGCCGCAGTTCGGGCACTCAAGCGACTTGGTCGTCTTCAACGCGTGGTGCGAGCGCCGCATGTTGCGACGGGACTTCGATACTTTTTTCTTCGGAACAGCCATGACTCGTTCTTTCTCGAATACGCGCCTATTTGGGCACAAGCCAACCCAGCGCATCTCAGGTAACCGGGCACCGTCGGGCGCCCGATGTTTAGCCGAGAACGCGGCGGCGGGCAACCCCGGCCAGGAGCCTCAGGGGCGCCTTTTCAAGGCCGCCAGGGCCGCAAACGGCCGTTTTTCGCCAGTTTCTCCGCCGGTCGCGCCGATGTCCCCTGGCGCAAGATGAGCCACCCCGGGCGCCCGGGGATAAGGGTCCAGGGCGACGGCAAGCTGTTGGGCGACGGTCTCACCCAAGTCAATCTCGCCATTGATCAAGGGTTCCGGTGCGTCCGGACCGAGTGGATCGAGTTCGACATCCGCGCCCTCGGCCGCCGCGGCGCTATAGCTGACATCGATTTCACTCTCGATATGGACCGGAACGGGCGCCAGGCTGACGACGCAGCTCTGCACCGCATCGGCAATCAAATACCCGCTCAGGCCGACGATCTCGACCGCATGGCGGTGCAGTTCCAATGTCGCACTCAGCCGGTCGAGGGACAGCAGGCCGAAGCGCCGGGCTAGCGCATCGCGCTCCGCCGGTTCGGCAACAATGTCGCGGCGCTGGCCTTGGCTTCCGATGCTGTCCGCGGCCACCGGCCGGGAAAATTCGGGCGTTATCCTGGGTGACGCGGCATCGGGCGATGCGGACATGAAGCCCCCTTTCGCGATGTTTCTATTTGGTCCCAACTCGCCCCTCGGTCAATGGCCCGAAGCCTCCGGTGCGCCGAACGCCGGGCGGCCGGCAAGCACCTCGCTCGTCTGCTGATTTGCCAGCGCCGCTTGGGTTCTTCCCACATATTCGGTCATGGCCGTGACTTGCGCTGCCGTCGGCTCGACGGTGCCGAACAGATTGCGACGCAGCGCCCCGCTCAGATCGCCTGCCGCCTGACCCGCATCATAGGCGCCGACGCGGCCATAGAAGCCGGTGGCCATTCGCTTCACGCGCTTGCCGACGCCGAGGTCGCCCGCGCCCATTTCCCGAAGGCTTGCATCCATGTCGTCGAACAGCACATCGACCAGGGCCTGCGATAGACGTTCGGCCGGTTCCCCTGCCCCGCGCAGGCGGTGCAAGATCAGATAGGCATGGAGGGCTATCATTTCGAAGCGGCCGTCGATGCTGTCCGGCACGCCGCCGGTCGCGTAGAAACTCGGCTTCCGCGCTTGCGCCGTGATCGCCGCATAAAGCTGGGTGACATCATCGGGGCCAGGGTCGCGGCGGAAGGGATTCCAGGCGCTCATGACGGCATGGGTTTCCTTGACAGCCGCGGGACGGCAGTGCGATTAGATTGGCGGCGACGGCCAAGCTTGGCAATGGCGAGCGAGCGGCAATGAAACAGACGAGTTTTCTGGTGTTGGGCGCCTGTGCGGCGATGCTGTCGGCTTGCGCGCCGACCATCGATCAGCGCGGCAATCTGCCGGACCCCGACGCCGTGCTGCAGGTTCAGCCGGGCGTCGACGATCGGGCCCAGGTGCAGAAGGTCCTGGGCTCGCCATCGACCATTGCCACCTTCAGCGACAAGACTTGGTACTACATAAGCAAGAAGACCAGCCGGGTTGCCTTCTGGGACCCCACCGTCCTCGATCAAGAAGTGCTGATGGTGAAGTTCGACGACACCGGCGTCGTCAGCGACATGAAGGTCTATGGTCTTGAAAACGCCCGTGAAATGACTCCCGATCCGAACGAGACGCCGACGTCGGGCCGCGAACTGACGATCCTCCAACAACTCCTCGGCAACATTG
>JBGPNG010000244.1:0-4213 GCA_041487395.1 Dongiaceae bacterium | reverse complement strand
CTCCCCCGCTCCGGGGGCGAGGGAGAAAAATAAGACTCGCAGCAGCGCGCGGGCGTGGGTTTGGACGAACCATTACGTCACCGCCGGCTCGCGCGCGAAACGCGGCGCCAGAGTGAAGATCGCGATCGCCGTCCAGATCAAGGCGAAGGTCACGTAATGGGCCGGACCGAAATGCTCGCCGAATACGAAGATGGCGAGCAGGAACTGGCAGCTCGGCGAAATGAACTGAAAAAATCCGAGGCCGCTCAGCTTTAGCTGCCGAGCGGCGCTGGTGAACCACAGCACCGGCAGCAAAGGGAAACAGCATCATGATTTCGATGAACAAGCCCGGCAGGGCTTCCACGGCTACGATCTTGCGCAGCAGGCCATAGACGGCAAAACTGCCGGCAAGCCCGAGGCCGAGCCAGGGAACTTCGCCATAGGCAATGGCGAGATTGAGCACGCCGGCGGCCGCCATCAGCACGGCCAGGCCTTGGGCGCGGTTCAAGCGCTCGCCCAGGAACAGCCGGCCCATCAGGACGTTGGCCAGCGGGTTCATGTAATAACCTAGGCTTGCCTCCAGCACTCGATTCACTTCGACCGTATGGATGTAGAGCAGCCAATTCGCGCCGACGATGAGCGAGGTGGCGGCAAGGGTCACCAACGTCTTGCGACTGGTCAGCGCCATGGTCACCTGCGGCCATTGCCGGGCATAGAGAATCATCGGAAGAAGGAACAGCATCGACCAAACGATGCGGTGGCCCAAGATCTCGATTGTCGCAATGTAGGCGACGGCCTTGAAGTAGAACGGATTGAGACCCCAGGCGCCGAAAGCCGCCAAGGCATAGGCGACACCGATTCGCGTTCGGCTTTGCTCGGTCTTGCTCATGGTGCTTATCTGGGAGCGGATCGGAGTAGCTTGGTGGTCGCAATCTAGCCGTAAAACTGGCCCTGTTCAAAGCCTCGCCGGAGGGGCAAGCTCCGCGCCACTCGGTGGGAGAGCCGCCATGGCCGCCGCGACCCGCAGCGAAAAGACGATCTTGCGCACCACTTGCCCGCGCGACTGCTACGACGCCTGCGGCATCGCCGTGGTGAAGCGGGGCGACACGATCACCAAGGTGCTGGGCGACCCCGATCATCCGGTCAGCCGTGGCGCGCTCTGCGGCAAATGCGCGCTCGCCTATAACGGCGCCTGGCGCGACGCTGAACAGCGCCTAGGCCGGCCGCTGAAGCGCATCGGCCCCAAAGGCGAAGGGCGCTTCCAGCCGGTGACATGGGAGCAGGCGATCGGCGATATCGCGCAGCGCCTCAAGCATATCGTCGCCAGCGAGGGCGCGGACACCATCTGGCACACCCACTACACGGGCACCTGTTCCAAGATCGCCGGCAATTTCCCCCTGCGCTTTTTCAATCGCCTGGGTGCCAGCGAGGTCGAACCCGACAGCATCTGCAATCTCGCCGGCCATGTCGCCCTCGACCTCGTCTTCGGCAGTTCCTATACCGGCTTCGATCCCCGCACGGCGAAGGATTCGGCCTGCATCCTCGTCTGGGGCTGCAATCCCTCGGCCTCGGCGCCGCACGCCCATAAATATTGGCTGAGCGAATCGCCGGCCAAGAAGATCGTCGTCGATCCCGTGCGCCACCCGACGGCAGCGGCGGCCGATCTTTACCTTCAGCCCTTCCCGGGCAGCGATGCCGCCCTGGCCTTCGCGCTGCTCCATGTCATTCGGAGCGAGGGGCTGATCGACCGCGCCTATCTCGACAAGCATGCGCTGGGATGGGAGGAGGTGGAGCGCCGGCTCGATGACTGCACGCCCGCCTGGGGCGAGCGCGTCACCGGCGTGCCGGCAACCCTGATCGAAGAGGCGGCGCGCATCTATGGCCGCGGTCCCTCGTTGCTGTGGTTGGGGAAGGGCCTGCAGCGCCAGCCCATGGGCGGCAACGTTTTCCGGGCCTGCGCCCTGTTGCCGGCGGTAACGGGAAATATCGGCAAGCCGGGGGCCGGATTCTACTATCTCAACGGCGGCCGTCGCGGCATTGAGGGCGATTATCTCAGCGGCTCGAAGCTGCGCCGCGCCCCTGCCAAAAGTCTCAGCCATATGGACCTGGCCGCGACAATGGAGGACCCGCGCAAGATTCAAGCGCTGTTCTGCTGGAACATCAACATCGCGGCCTCAAATCCCGATCAGCAGCGCCTGCGGCACGCCTTGCAGCGCGAGGATCTTCTGACCGTCGTACTCGATCTTTTCGCCACCGATACGGCCGATCTCGCCGATTACGTCTTGCCCGCGGCGAGCTTCCTGGAGTTCGACGACCTCATAACCTCATATTTCAATTTGACGATCTCGCCCCAGGTCAAAGCGAGCCGGCCGCTGGGCGAGGCGCTGCCCAATCAGGAGATCTTTCGCCGCCTCGCGCGTGCCATGGGCTATGACGAACCGGAACTCTACGAAAGCGATCCCTCGATGCTGGATGAGATGTGTCGCCAGGCAGGCCTGGCCGGCGGCTTTGCCGCCCTCAAGGCCAGCGGCACGGTCAATGCCTTCGCCCAGCCGGTCATGCAATTCGCCGACGGACAATTCCCGACGCCCAGCGGCAAGATCGAAATCGCTTCGGCCAAGGCCGAATCCATGGGCCTGCCGCGCACGCCCTTGCCCCATGTCGATCCGCGACCGACGGGCGGGCGCTTGAGGCTGCTGTCGCCCGCCTGCGCTTGGGCGATGAATACGAGCTATGGCAACAACGCCAAGAACCGCGAAAAGATCGCCCAGGAAGGCGTGGTGCTGCACCCGGCCGATGCGGCGGCGCGGGGTTTGCGCGAAGGTTCGATCGCGCGGCTTGCCAATGGGGAGGGCGAGATTCTGTTGCCCGTTCACGTCGCCGATCGCACGCCGCAGGGCGTGGCGCTGGCCGTCAAGGGCGCCTGGCCGAAGCTGAACAAGCAGCGCCGCAACATCAATATCCTGCATGCGGGCCGCAAGGCCGACATGGGCGAGAGTACCGCCGTTCATGGTATTGAAGTGACGGTGACGGCCGCCGGATAGGCCTCGCCGATCGGAACTCCGCCGCAAGGGAATTCGCGTGACGACATGAAGGAGGGCAGCACCGGCGAAACGCCGGGCGATAGGCTTGCACCGAGTTGGCGGCAGCTCATGTTCGGGCCGTCGCGCCGCACGATCTGGACAATCTCCATCGGCGTCGCCATCCAGGCCTTCGGCTGGTTCCTGGTCTCGACAATCATGCCCAGCGTGGTGCTGGAATTGGGCCGGCCCGAGGAATTGAGCTGGGGCACCACGGCGTTCCTCGCCTTGTCTGTTCCGGGCAGTGCCAGTGCCGGCTATCTGAAGGGCCGGTTCGGCGCGCGCGGCGTGTTGATCGCCGCCGGCTCTATCGTCATCGCCTCGAACCTGCTCGGGCTGCTCTCGCCCAACATGGAGATTTTCCTGCTGTCGCGCGCCATCCAGGGGTTGGGCGAGGGTCTGGTGCTGGCGCTTTGCTATATCCTGGTGGGCGATTCCCTGGCGCCTCGGGAGGTCAGCCCCGCCTTCGCCATTCTCGCGGTGGTCTGGGCGCTTGCAACCCTCGTCGGCCCCTCGCTGGCTGGCCTGTTGACCGCCATCCTGTCCTGGCGGCTTGCCTTTGCCCCATTGCTGATGCTGGCAGCGACGTTTCTCTGGCTGGTGGCAACCGACAAGAATCTCGCCAAAGCAAGGCCGACGGGTCCGGGTGCCATGCCGCTGGGGCGCCTCGCCATCATCGGACTCACCATCGGCGCCGTGTCCTTCGCCGGTGCCACCCGCAACCTCGGCCTCGCCGCGGGTTTGATCGCGCTCTCGCTGGCGCTGATCGCTCTATGCTTTCGCCTCGATCGAATGAGTGCCGCGCGGCTGTTTCCCACGCGCCTGCTGTCGCTGCGTGATCCCTCCACCCTCGGCATATGGATTCTGGGCTTGATGTTCGGCGCCGAAGCGGCGGCACCGCTCTATATGGCCTACTTCGTTCAAATCGGCCACGGCACGTCCGTGTTCTTCGCCGGACAGTTCTCGGCGATCACCGCGCTTTCCTGGTCCATGACCGCCATCTACATCAGCCGGATCGAAAAATCCGCCGCGCGTTCCATGCTGATCGTCGGCCCCGGCTTGCTCACCCTCGGCCTCGCCGCACTCATGTTCTGGCATGAAATGCCGCTTTATGTCAGTGCGTTCGCCCTCATCTCGGTCGGCAGCGGTTTCGG
>JBGPNG010000243.1:0-4219 GCA_041487395.1 Dongiaceae bacterium | reverse complement strand
CATATTCTTCAGCAGGTATCGGGTGAGAATGGCTATGGTGACGGCGAAGCAGACGACCGTCACCACGATAAGGCCGCCCCAGCCGGCGAAATTGTAGATCGCCGCCAGGACGATCTCGGCCAGCCATTCATGCACGCTCCAGGGCGCGCCGGGCATCGAATGAGAGAAGGGATCGAGCTTCGGCAATGCCGCATGGGCCATGATCCATTGGCCGGTGGCGATATGCAGATAGGTGTCGGGGTCGTAGAGCAAGACCATGGGTCTTGCGAAGGGGCGGCACAGGGCTGCGAGGCCGACGATCAGCGGCAAGGACGGAATCAGCCGATGCCAGAATCCGCTCGCGGAGCGTGTCGCCTGCAGCGTTGTTCGTGTTGAATTCGGAACCGCGCCTTCGTGCCGCTTTGCGTTTGCGATTTCGGCGTTGACCATCAACGCCCTCGATTTCGCATGGCGTGCTTTCTTGGCGCGCGGTCGATGGGATTCTCCCCGTCGCGCCGGAACGGCTCACGAGTCGAACGAGCTTCATGCACCTGGATGAGCAAATTGAATATATTGGGAGGCGCCGACGATCGGCAGGATATTGCACGTTCGCATAACGTTCCAAACATTGGTGAGAAATCCACTCTGCGTTGGAATCGCGACACTTTGATAGCCCTTGCCCTTTCGGGTGACTCTACTCGGCAGACAAATGGAGCCGTTTCCTCGCCATGTGGCCATTCAATCTTGCAATCCTCTGCCCGATGTTACTCCGGTAAACTCCTTGATCCAAAATACTGATTTGCATGATGATACCGAACTCCGAATCGGCGTTTAGGTGTCGCTCGGGGATTACGCCATGCACGCGAGCGTAAGAATCTGGCGCGATCGATACATCTTCGCCAGACGGCGTCGGCGCGCCTTACCACCCTCTAAGACGCACTTCAACGGACCATTGCCTTGCTGCTACGACGGCACAACGGAATACCTTTTCGAATCGTGCGCGGCTTGGCGGCCAGTCGTGGCAATTTGACCGGAACGACATGGGGGGTGGGTCACGACGACTTCGATGCCGGCCAGTACAGTTTCTCCTGCGGCAGCGCTGGCTTGCCCGGCACCGGCGTGATATTGACGGATCGAGGCAATTTAAGGAGATCCCTGCCGAAATGCCAGGCATGAAGAAACAGTGCAAGAGGCGGGCGCCTCGCTGCCGGCTCATCCGAGGGATTGCCTCGGGTTTCCTCGCTTTGTTGCTTTGCGGCTGTGCCACGGCGCCGAGCAAGCCGGGCGAAATATCGGGCGGCCTCACGCCCGAGGCCGTCATGCGCGTTGCCGATCGGACCCGCGCATCCGGCGATCTAGCCGAAGCTGCCGGTCTTTACGAGCATGCCGCGCAGATGGACCCTAAGAACGCAAAGCCGCTGATCGAGCTCGGCAGCGTGTTCAATCAAATGCATGCACCGACGCAGGCGTCGGCCGCTTGGCAGGCGGCGCTCGCCATCGAACCAAAGAACACCACGGCGCTGCGCGGTCTGGCCAATGCCGAATTGGAGATGGGCGATCCGACCTCGGCAATTCGCAACCTTCAAATGGCCCAGCAAATCCAGCCGGACTGGCGCAACCACAATAGCCTCGGCGTCGCCTATGACATGACGGCCGATCATAAGGCGGCCCAGGCTGCCTATCGCGACGGGTTGGCGTTGGCGCCGAACAATATGCAGCTGACCAACAATCTCGGCCTATCCTTGGCATTGAGCGGCGATTTCGCGCAAGGGTTGCCGCTGCTGGAGATGAGTGCGAAAGATCCATCGGCAACGCCGCGCATGCGCCAGAACCTGGCGCTGGCCTATGGTCTTTCCGGTGACGACACGAAGGCCGCCGAGATCGCCAAGCTCGACCTCGATGCGGCAGGAGTCCAGGAGAACCTGGGCTACTACGAGTTTTTGAGACTGCTGAAGGATCGCAACGCGATCGCTTCCACCCTGGGCGCCCATCAGGTCGACCAGCTGAATTGACCGCAACCGGTCAGCGGCGGTTCACGAAATTATCCGCGACTCTCAGAATAGCCGGCCCGATCAGCACGATGATGAGGGCCGGCAGGATGAACAGCACCATCGGTATGGTCAACAACACCGGCAGGCGTGCCGCTTTTTCTTCAGCCTTCATGATACGCTCGTCGCGAAACTCGGCCGCTAGCACGCGCATGGCCTGCGATAGAGGCGTGCCGAATTTGCTGCTCTGCTGAAGCGTATTCACGAGCGCGCGGATGCTCGGCAGATTGGTTCGATCGGCCAGATTGACCAGGGCCTGGCGACGATCCGGAAGGAAATCCATCTCGATGCAGGTCAGCGCAATTTCATCGGCCAGCTCCGGGCCGCTACGGACCATTTCCTCGGAGACGCGCCGCAGCAAGGCTTCGAGGCTCAAGCCGGCCTCGGCACAGGTCACCATCAGATCGAGCGCATCGGGTAGCGCGAACTGAATTTTTTTCTGCCGCTTCGACGCGGCGTTGGAAACCCATATATCGGGCAAAAAGAACCCGAGGAGGGCGAGGCCGATCGTGGCGGCGACGCGAACCAGGCCCGTAAAAGAATCAGGCCCCAAAGTGCTGAGCCATAGGACCGCAATGACGGGAATCCCGATGGGCAGCACCAGTTTGGCGAACAGATACATGATGGTGGCGTCACTGCTGCGCCAGCCGGCCGCCGCCAGTCGCTGCGCGAGCGCCTGTGTCCGCACCGCGCGGACCAGTCTCAGCCCCGTCACAATGCGATGCATGAAGCCGCGCGAGGCGGTTCGTACCCGCCGAGACGAGCCCACCCGTCCGGCGCGCTGGAGCGCCTGCTGAGAGGCAATTTCGCGTACGCGGCGCAAGTTGGGCTGGCGCACGGACAATGCGACCCAGACCACGCCGAGAGCGAGGAAACCGACGGCGGCGGCCACCGCCAAGGTCAGGCTATTGAAAGTGAAACTGCTCGGCATGAGGTCTCAGACAATCATATCTGGAACTTGGCGAGTTTGACCATGATCGCAATTCCGCTGCAAGTCATGACCAAGCCCGTCAAAACCATGGCGATGCCACGGGGGTCCGAGACCAGAACGTGGGCGTATTTGTGGTTGATGACGTTGATGATTCCGAACATGACAAACGGCATGCAACCCAGGATCCAGGCGCTGGCGCGCGCCTCGGCCGTCACCGCCTTGACCTTCATCTTCATGGCCCGGCGCCGGCGCAGCATCTTGCTGAGATTGTCGAGCGTCTCGCCGAGGTTGCCGCCGGTGTCCTGTTGAATGGCGAGCGCGATGATGAAGAACCGGAATTCCGGGAGCTCGATCTGCTCCGAGGCAGCGTTCAAGGCCTCGCTCAAAGTCAATCCGAGTTTCATCGAATCGCTAATCTGCTGAAATTCATAGCCGATGGGCGGCCGAACCTGGGCCGCGATCACATTGACCGCCTCCGACACGGGAAGGCCCGAACGCACGGCGCGCCCGATCGTGTCGATCGTATCGGGGAATTGCTCAAGGATGCGTTGCTGCCGCCGGCGGCCCATGTAGCCGATGAGGAAATGCGGCACGACGATTCCGACGACGAGTCCGATCAACGCGGACACCGCGAGGGAAAGCCCGAATCCGGCCTTGGCAATGTCGCCAACGAGGACGGCCAGGATCAAGCACCCCAAGAGATACTGGTCGATCGGTATGATATGGCCGGTGCGGCGCAGGCGCGCGCGAAACCGCGCAACATCCGGCACCAGTCGACGGATGATCGCATCGACGATGCCGATATTGCTGGTTCGCGTCTGCCGACGGAGATTGGGCGTGTTCCTGGGAACATCCTTCAGAACCGCCAACTGGCGCGTGCTTCGACCGATGCGCAATCCGCGCTTGCGCCTGTTCTCCGACTCTTGCAAGGCGGCAATGCTGAGCAGCAGGATGCCGAATGCCGCGGCGACAAGCGAGAGAACGACGAGCGAGAGATTGCTATCCAGCTTCAGGATTCCATCGAACCAGTTCATGCCAGCGCCTCGAGCAGCGAACGATCGAGGCCGTAATACCGGGCCTTGGTCAGACAATAGGGGCGCAGGCCGGACGGCACGAATTTGCCGATGAGGCGCCCGTCGGCCTGTTCGCCTTGATACTCGTAACTGAAAAGATCCTGGAGGGTAATGACATCGCCTTCCATGCCGATGACCTCGACGATGCTGGTGAGGCGACGCACGCCGTCTCGCATGCGCGTCACCTG
>JBGPNG010000242.1:0-4236 GCA_041487395.1 Dongiaceae bacterium | reverse complement strand
TGTCCATTGGGCCGATGTGGCGCTGATCGCCACACCGATCCGCTGGGGCAATGCCAGCTCGCTCTATTTCAAGATGATCGAACGGATGAACTGCATCCAGAACCAGATCACCCTTCACGACCGGGTGCTGATCCGCGACAAGGTGGCGGGTTTCATCATCACCGGCGGCCAGGACAATATCCAGGCAGTCGCCGGCGAGATGCTGATGTTCTTCGGCGAACTCGGCTTTCTGTTTCCGCAATTCCCCTTCATCGCCCACAGCCGCGGCTGGACCGCCGAGGACATGGAAGCCAACGTCGCCACCGTGCAAGCGAGCGAGGAATTGCGCGAAGGATCCCGGGCGCTGGTGTCGCGCTGCCTCGATATGGCGTCCGGGCTGGTGGCGGCCGGTCCTGGCCCCAAGACCACCGAGCGCGGCGGGCGCAAGGCCAATAGGGCCTAGCTGCCCTTCGTTAGTGATGCAGGATCTGGCTTAGGAACAGCTTCGTACGCTCGGACTGCGGGTTGTTGAAGAAGCGTTCCGGCTCGTTCTGTTCGATGATCTCGCCTTGGTCCATGAAGATGACGCGATGGGCAACGGTGCGCGCGAAACCCATCTCGTGTGTCACGCAGATCATGGTCATGCCCGATTGGGCGAGCTCGATCATCACATCGAGCACTTCCTTGATCATTTCGGGATCGAGGGCCGAGGTAGGCTCGTCGAACAACATGACCTTGGGATTCATGCACAGCGAGCGGGCGATGGCCACGCGCTGCTGCTGGCCGCCGGAGAGCTGGCCGGGATATTTCTTCGCCTGCTCCGGGATCTTCACCCGCGTCAGATAGAGCATGGCCGCCTCCTCCGCCTTGGCGCGCGGCATCTTGCGCACCCAGATCGGAGCCAAAGTCAGATTCTCCAGCACGGTCAGATGGGGAAACAGATTGAAATGCTGGAACACCATGCCGACCTCGCGCCGGACTTCATCCACTCGTCGCAAATTGGGCCCGAGTTCGATGCCGTCGACGACGATCTCGCCTTCCTGAAATTCCTCCAGTGCGTTGATGCAGCGGATCAGGGTCGATTTTCCCGAGCCCGACGGCCCGCAGATGACGATGCGCTCGCCCTTATGGACGGCCAGGTTGATGTCCTTGAGGACATGGAACTGGCCGTACCATTTGTGGACGGCGTCCATGCTGATCATCACTTCATCGGAGACTTGCATGATACCCTCGCTCAACGCTTGTGGCCTGTCTCCAGCTTGCGCTCCAGATATTGGCTGTAGCGCGACATGCTGAAACAGAAACTGAAATAGACGACCGATACGAAAGCGAGCGCGGTATTGATCGTGCCCAGCCAATTCGGATCCCGAGCGGAGGATTGCGCCATGCCGAGCAGTTCGATTTGGCCGATGATCAGGACCAGGGTCGTGTCCATGAACAAACCGATGAAGCTGTTGACGATGCCTGGAATCGAAATGCGCAACGCCTGCGGCAGAACGATCAACAGATTCATCTTCCAGTAGTTGAGGCCGAGCGACATGGCCCCTTCGTATTGGCCCTTGGGGATGGCTTGCAACCCGCCGCGGACCACCTCGGCAATATAGGCGGCACTGAACAGCGTGATGCCGGCCATGGCGCGCAGCAGCTTATTGAAGTTCATGCCTTCGGGCAGGAACAGCGGGAAGACGACGGAGGCCATGAACAGCACGGAAATGAGCGGCACGCCGCGCACGAACTCGATGAATCCGATCGACAGCAGGCGAATCACCGGCAGGTTCGAACGCCGCCCGAGCGCCAGCAGAACGCCGAGCGGCAGCGAGGCGACAATGCCCGTGGTCGAGAGCACCAGGGTCAGCATCAACCCGCCCCATTGGGAGGTATCGACGTGCTGCAGTCCGAGCCCGCCATAGAGCAGAAAGAAGGCCACGATTGGATAGATGCAGAACAGGAAGATGGCCGAATACTTCTTATAGGGAACATTCTCGATGAGCAGCGCGGCCATGGCGATGAACTGCGTGACGAAGGTCAGGTCGACGCGCCAGCGCAAATCGGCCGGATAAAAGCCGTACATCAGCAGGCCGAAGCGGGCGCGAATCATGGTCCAGCAGGCGCCGGATTTGACGCAAGCGGCCCGCGACGTGCCCTCGCCCCAATTGGCCGAGATGATCGCCCAGTCGATCAGCGGCGGCACGATGAGATAGATGATATAGGCCGCGACTAACGTCAGCACTGTATTGAGCGGCGAGGAAAACAGGTTCTTGCGAAGCCATCCGATCACGCCGATCTCGCTGGCGGGCGGCGCCATGTCGGGATGATGGCCCGGTTCGTGGCGCTGGGCGATGTCGGCCATGGCTAGCGCTCCACCAAGGCGATATGGCGATTGTACCAGTTCATGAAGAACGAAATCGTCAGGCTGATCGTCAAGTAGACCGCCATGGTGACGGCAATCACTTCGACGGCCTGGCCGGTCTGGTTCAGCACCGTGCCCATAAACACGCTCACCAACTCCGGATAGCCGATGACCACGGCGAGCGACGAGTTCTTGATCAGATTGAGAAATTGGCTCGTCAAGGGCGGGACGATGATGCGCAACGCCTGCGGCAGGATCACCAACCGCGTCGTCTGCGTCGCCCGTAGACCCATCGCATGAGCGGCTTCTGTCTGACCGTGGCTGATCGCCTGAATCCCGCCGCGCACGATCTCGGCGATGAATGCCGCCGTGTATATGGAAAGCGCCAGCAACAAGGCAATGAACTCCGGCAGGATGTCCATCCCGCCGACGAAGTTGAACCCCTGTAGGGAGGCCGACGACCAGGTCACGTGAAATCCGCCGATCAAACCCACCAGAACCGGCAAACCGACAATCAGCCCGAGACCGGTGCGAATAACGGGGAATTGCTGCCCCGTCAGTTCCTGCCGGCGCTTAGACCAGCGCGCGACCGCAATTGTGGCAATGATGCCGGCCAACAAGGTCGCAGGCATAACCCAGAACCCCGGTTGGAGGATCGGCGCCGGCATGTAGAGGCCGCGGGTATTCAAATAGAACACGTAGAGAAAAGGATGCTGCCCGCTTTCCCGCACGCCAGGCAGAGACACGAGCACGCCGAAATACCAGAACACGATCTGCGCGAGCAACGGGATGTTGCGAATGACGTCGACATAGGCCGCCGCGAGCGTGGCGACCAGGAAATTCTTGGAGAGCCGGGCGATGCCGACGATGAAGCCGATCAACGTCGCCAACACGATGCCAATCGCCGAAATTAGCAATGTATTGAGAAGGCCGACCAGAAAGGCACGGCCATAGCTCGATTGCAAATCGTAGGGAATCAGCGCAATCGAGATGTCGAAGCCGGAGGTGCCAGAGAAGAAGCCGAAGCCCGAGGCGATGCCGCGTTTCTCCAGATTGACGATGGTGTTGTGAGCGAGGAAGGCGACAACAGCGAAAAGAACGAGGCCGACGACGGCCTGGAGTATGATGCCGCGGACGAACTCGTTCCGCCACAGCGAGCTGCGACTAGAGTTTGGAACGGCGGTATCGAGAGCGCTCATGGCTGAACGAACCCTCCGCGACGTCTGAGACGTGTGAAATGGCGCGAACGCGCCCGATCCATCATCTGGATCGGACGCACCCGTGCCGTCCCGCGTTCAACGCGTTCAGCGGATCGGCGGAGCGTACTGCAGGCCGCCCTTGCTCCATAGCTCGTTCAGGCCGCGGGCGAGACCGAGCGGGGTCTTCAGGCCGACGTTGCGCTCAAAGCTTTCGCCGTAGTTGCCCACCTGCTTGATGATGTTATAGGCCCAATCCCTGGACACTCCCATCATCTTGCCCATGTCGTCCGAAACGCCAAGCATACGGGCGACTTCGGGATCCTTCGACGACGTCTTCATCTGGTCGACATTGGCCTGGGTGATGCCCTTCTCCTCCGCGATCAGCATGGCGAAGAATGACCACCGCACGATGTCGCCCCAGTTGTTGTCACCATGGCGCACGAGCGGGCCGAGTGGCTCCTTGGAGATGATCTCCGGCAGAATGATGTTGTCCCCCGGGTTTTTCAACGTCGTGCGCTCGGAAGCAAGGCCCGAGGCGTCTGTCGTGTAGGCGTCGCAACGGCCCTCGTCATAGGCGGCGCGGGTCTGGTCGGCGTTTTCGAACACCACGGTCTTCAGCTCCAGATTGTTGGCGCGGAAGTAGTCGGCGAGGTTGCCTTCCGTCGTGGTGCCGGTCTGCACGCAGATGGTGGCGCCGGAGAGCTTAAG
>JBGPNG010000241.1:0-4240 GCA_041487395.1 Dongiaceae bacterium | reverse complement strand
CTGACCCTGTTCGGCTTCGCCATCAATGCCGATCCCAAGAATATGCCCACGGCCGTGGTGCTGGCCGATCAGGGCCCGCTGGTGCGCAGTATCCTGCACGCACTCGAGAATACCCAGCGCTTCGCCATCACCACCACGGCGGCCAGCGAAGCCGAGGCGCGCATGCTGCTCCAGCAGGGCGATGTGCAGTTCGTGGTCAGCGTGCCGCCGCATTTCGAGCACGACCTGCTGCGGGGTCAGCGCCCCACCCTGCTGATCGAGGCCGACGCCAGCGATCCGACCGCCGTCAGCTATGCCTTTGCCGCCTTGGGCTCGCTCAACGCCACGGCCTTGGACCACGACCTGATCGGGCCCTTGGCGGATCTCAAGGGCGGGGTGCCGCCCTTCAATCTCTCCGTCCAGCGCCGCTACAATCCCGAGGCCATCAGCCAGTACAACATCGTGCCGGGATTGATGGGCGTGGTGCTGACCATGACCCTGGTGGTGATGACGGGCATCGCCATGACCCGCGAGCGCGAGCGCGGCACCCTGGAGAACTTGCTGGCCACGCCCGTTCGCCCCATCGAGGTCATGCTGGGCAAGATCCTGCCCTTCATCCTGGTTGGCTATGTCCAGGTGGCGATCATTCTGCTGGCGGCCCGGTTCCTTTTTGCCGTTCCCGTCCAGGGCAGCGTCGCCCTGCTCTCGGCCGTGGCGGTTCTCTTCATCGCCAGCAATCTCGCCATGGGTTTCACCTTTTCGACATTGGCCGACACCCAGATGCAGGCCATGCAGATGTCGATGTTCTTCTTCCTGCCTTCCCTCCTGCTGTCAGGATTCATGTTTCCCTTCCGGGGCATGCCGGAATGGGCCCAGGCCATCGGGGAAGTCCTGCCGCTGACCCACTTTCTGCGCATCGTTCGCGGCATTCTGCTGAAGGGCAACGATTGGGCCGAGATCTGGCCCAACGTCTGGCCCATCGGCGCTTTTCTGGTGGCGGTTGCTCTCCTCGCGCTACGCCGGTATAGGCAGACGCTGGATTAGCGAAAAGGGGAACCCCATGTCCGCCGCTCCGCAATTGTCCTCGCCCTGGCACACGGCCAAACTGCCAAAGATCGCCTATGGCAAGGGAAGCTACCTCTACGATACATCGGGCAAGCAATACCTCGACGGCTCCGGCGGGCCGGCGGTGTTCTGTCTCGGCCATGGCAACGAGGAGGTCAATAACGCCATCAAGGCGCAGCTCGACCGCATCGCCCATGGCTATCGCTACACCTTCACCAGCGATCCCCTGGAACACTTGACCGAGCTGGTGATCAAGCGCTGCGGCAAGGATAGCGGTCTCACCCGCATGATCTTCGTCACCAGCGGGTCGGAGGCGGTGGAATCCTGCCTGAAGATCGCGCTCCAGTATCACAGCGCGCGGGGCGAGCCCGGCCGGCGGCGTTTCATCGCCCGCCAGCGCAGCTGGCACGGCAATACGCTGGGGGCACTCGGCGTCTCGGGATTTCGCGACCGGCGGCTACCCTTCGAGGGCGCGCTGGTGGAGGCGAGCCTGCTCTCCCCCGTCAATGCCTATCGCCCGCCCGCCGGCGTCAATCCGGCGAATCTGGCCGAGCATTGCGCCAATGAGCTGGAAGAGGAGATCACCCGGTTCGGCGCCGACAAGGTGGCGGCCTTCATCTTCGAACCGGTGGTGGGTGCGGCCGGCGGCGCGGTCCCCGCCCCGCCGGGCTATGCCAAGCGGGTGCGCGAAATATGCGACCGCACGGGCGTGCTGATGGTCGCCGACGAGGTGATGTGCGGCTCGGGTCGCTGCGGCACCTGGCGCGCCCTCGAACATGATCGTGTCGTGCCCGATGTGATGTCCGTCGCCAAAGGGCTCGCCGGCGGCTATCTGCCGCTCGGCGCCGCGATCTTCCACGAGAGATTGTGGGAGCCGATGTTGGTGCGCCACGGCGGCTTGATGACGGGCCACACCTTCAGCGGCCATACGACGGCCTGTGCCGCCGGTGTGGCGGTACAGACGATTGTCGAGCGCGACCGGCTGCTCGACAAAGTGACGACAGACGGCGCCTATCTCATGGATCTGCTGCGCCGGTCCCTGGCCCAGCGCCACTAAATCGGCGACATCCGCGGGCGCGGTTTCTTCATCGGCATCGAGCTCGTCGCCGACCGGGCGAGCAAGGAGCCCTTCGAGCCGGCCCTCCAGCTATTTGCCCGTGTGCGCGACCAGGCCTTCGCCAACGGCCTGATCTGCTATCCCACCGGCGGCAATATGGACGGCGTCAAGGGCGACCAGATCATTCTGGCCCCGCCCTACAACGCCAGCCGCGCCGAGCTGGAGGAGATCGTCGACAAGCTGCAGAAGAGCCTGACCGAGGTCATCGCCGGTTTGCCGAAAAGGCAGTGAGAATTAGCGACTCCACCTTTTGCCGAGATTGCTGCTTCATGCCGCGGCCGGCCGAATTTCGGACTTCGGGCGTGACCGGAGATTGAGCATGGCGAACATTCACGTCATTAAAAGGCTCAAAGCAATACAAGCAGTCCTCGCCAGCGCACGAGAAGGAGGGAAGGGGCTTTCAAGCTTAACAATCGGCAGCGAGAGGGAGAGCTTTCTCAATCTCGTGCTCGGAAATGTCATCGCGCCACCATTTCGAATAGGCACGGGAGAAATAACAGACCATGCCAGTAGCCTGTCGGGTCAAGTGGATATCGTGGTGGAATATTCCAACACTATCAGCTTTCCCATGCTACAGGCGAACGCTGCACGACTATATCTTGCTGAAAGCGTTTGTTGTGTTATCGAGGTCAAGTCGGATGTCGAAAAACAATTGGATCACGTAATTCAAAAAGCGGAAAAGCTAAATGCAATAAAACGGGATCCGGGAACTGTCGCCTGGACGGGGTCGATGCCGAATTCGACAATCCCGCTATTTGCAGTCGGATTTGCGGGCTGGTCAAATTCGAAAACTATTGAAAAAGCCATGTCCGCAGCCAAAGCACGAGCCAACTCTCTCAGCGGAGTCCTAATATTAGACCCCGGAATTTATGTCGGAGGAGATGGCTACGAGTCTCACAGCAGAACAGGTCCCGAATCCATTTTTGGTTTTCTCCTAAGCCTCGAACAACTCACTTCTAGTATGCTTCAGGCGAAACCTAAGCTTTCACCATACATAGATTAGGACGTGGACGCTGAGTTCGTAGGGCATGATTCGAAGCTCGTTTTCGGAAGCCTGGATCACATCCAAGCTGACACCGACAACACCGAGCACGTGTTTCCGGTATCGGCCGCTATCCGGGCATAGAGCATCGGGCGTCGTAACTTCGCAGTTTGAACCTAACCGGACATGGCCCGCTACAGCTAGCCGACAGCGCAAATCTCAGGCTGTATCCAGCGCCTGGATAGCACGATCCAAAGCTGGAATCGTCTGCTGCCAACCGAGGCGGCTCGCCTCTCTCTTGAGGCGGGCGATCTGTACGGCCAGATCCCGGTCGCTCCGGCCCCTCCCGAGAGCTGCAAGTGCGCGTCCGCGGGCAATAATCAGATCGGCCCAGACAATCGGCTCGCTCGCCGTATAAACTTCGAGCGCGGCGGCATAACGCTCGGCCAAAGTCCAATCTTCGTGTGCAAGGGCCACGTCAATTGCGTCACGATAAAACCAGAAATAATTGTGGCCAACGGCTCCGGCGGCCAAAAGTGCTTCTGCCTCCGCGAGTGCTTCGCGACATATTGTCGGATCTTCGGCAAGCTGCGCGATGGTCCCCAAGATCATCGGGCCAAAGAATGCGATGCCCGCAACCCGGCTAATCTCCAGGGCCTTTTTCGCCTCCACCATTGCTTCGATTCGATTGCCTTCAAGGGCTAACAGGTGGGCCGAATACGCAAATGCCTGTGCCTCGAAATTGCGGGCGCCTAGCCGGCGGGCCAGTCCATGAGCGAGGTCGAGCTCGCGTCTCACCTCCGTGAGCTGGCCGGCTTCGATCCGAACGAATACGACGAGGGACCTGCCGAGCATCTCGGCCCGATGATGGCTGACCCGGGACGCCATTTCGGTGGCAGCCACGCCTTCGAATTCGGCATCGGCGAGCGGGCCGAGATAGAGTCCGCTCCAGCCGATCATATGGCGATTTGCGACCTCGATCCGGCCGAAGCCATTTGCCTGGCACAGTGCCACGCAACGGGTAAAATGATCATGCGCGGTCGCCATCCGGCCGCGCAGATAGTAGCCGTCCCCCAGCCCGCCAAGGGCCCGCGCCT
>JBGPNG010000240.1:0-4249 GCA_041487395.1 Dongiaceae bacterium | reverse complement strand
CGGTCAAATGGGGGAAGCTGCGCAATACTTCGACGACCTCTCCTGCGCGCTCACCACAAGCGACGATGACGACGATATCGACGGAGGCATACTTCGAAAGGTGGTGCTGCAGGACAGTCTTGCCCGCGCCAAAGGGCCCAGCGATCTCGGCGGATATCTCGACATCGTCTGCGATTTTCTTTTTTACGGCGCGGTCGTCTTCGGCTTTGCCCTCGCGGCTCCGCAAAATCGCCTGCCGGGCGCCTTTCTCCTGCTGTCCTTCATCGGGACGGGCAGTTCTTTCCTCGCCTTTGCGGTACTCGCGGCCCGGCGCGGATTGGCGACGGAAGCACGAGGACCGAAGTCGCTCTATTATCTAGGCGGGCTGACGGAGGGCAGCGAGACCATCGCAGTTTTTGTCCTATTCTGCCTTTTCCCCACCGCCTTCGGGCTGCTCGCATGGATCTTCGGCGCTGCCTGCTGGCTCACGACCTTGAGCCGCGTCCTTGCCGCCTGGCGTCTCCTCTCACACGGCTGATGAGCAACGCGAAGCGGCTGTTCCTCGGCTTGCTTTCGCAGTGGTTGACCGCGGGCTAAGGTCCAATCCTCGGGCTCGACCACAGGTTTGCGAACAGAGCGATGGAATAATTCTTCCAGCACGGTTTCCGATCGGCCCGGCGTTGGCGACTTGGTCGATGTCGACGTGCCGAATCTCGAAGAAATCCATAACGGGCCGCGCGCCGGCTTGCACGCCGGTCACGGCAGCCAGCATCAGAGCGACGGTGGTCAAAAGATAGCGCTGCCCTCGGCTACCACCTGCCACAATGCCAGCAGCGATGGCCATAGCCATAGCCAAAGCCAAACCCGAAACCAAGCACCAAAGGCGGAGCGTAGTAGTAGGACGGGTAGGGATCATAATACGGCCGGGAATATGGCCCGGGTGAGTAAATGCATCCCGCCAAGACTCCAGCCAGAACCAGGGGTGCCATGATGGCCCGAATGGCGTGCATGATCTCTCCTCCCGCAATTGGGGATTCTAATTCTTACACGTTCTTCCGGGTGCTTTCCTGCGGCGGCCGGTCCCCGCATGGGCGGCGCTGTTGCCAATCCGGGGCTGGTCTATTGCAAACCGAGCCCGGCGGTGCCATTTACTTCATGTTTGCTCGAAGTTTTCAGGCGCGGGGATTGTTCCACTAAATCTCGATGTCGCAATGATCTGGGCAAACGGCGATACGAATGTGACGCTGCCTGTCCGCAGGACGCGACAGCGGCAACTATAAGGAGTGCCAAGATGAGGTCCGAAGGGTCAATCACACAGGAAGCTCGCAGCCGCGCCGAGGACAAATTCACCAAAGCGAAGAAACGCGATGCGGAGATCATGAAGTCTCAGCAAAAGGCGTGGGATATTGAAGTGGAAAAGACCGGGCGCCTTCGCTCGCTCCGTCTCGCCAAGGAATCCGCGGACAAAGAGGCGTCGGATCGCATCGCGGCCGAGAAGGCAGAATTCGCCAAGCAAACGAAGGCGTCCAAGGCCAGCAAGAGTAGCAAGCGGCCCTGAGATCGGCGCCCCGCAATGGGGGCAATGCGCGCCTTTGGCGGCGCATTTGACGTGGCGCTCTAGGACGGCTTGAACCTCGTCCGATAATTCCTCAAGCGCTTGAGACGTCGAATAAAGGCGTGTATCCGCCATTTGGGATGCGCGCAGCCGCAACCTCGGCACCCCGTGACGCCGTCATAGCCATCCTCTGATCTGGCCGACATAGCGCTCAGCCATGTTGGAGGTCAGGACATCGGCGGCCGGAGCAATATTGGGAATTTTCGGGATCTCGGGCGCCCACTCAGCCAGGTTCGCCCGTCTCTCCTGTGGGTTTGAAATGTCGCGACAGCTTCCGCGAACCGGAGAGAGTTTCACCGGGAACAGGCTGTATGGCTGTGGACGCAGTCTTCTGCGAACCGCGCTCTCACCGGCGACCTATTTCCCGTCTATAAAAAGGGGATTTGCGGCGGCGAAGTTCTGCAGATTCTCTGACAGATCGCGAGAATGCAGTGAATCTTGCTAGAGAAGGAGCGCCTGATTCTATCGTCGGTAGATTCAGTAGGCATTGCAACAACTTAACGACGCCGATTGCCAATCCCGTCAGCGGCGGAGTAGGTAGGAATCGGTGAAATTTGCGACAGAACAATGCCCTAGCGGGCGCCCCGACTTCTATCCATAGCGGCGAAGACAGGCTCTGATTTGCGGTTAGCAGCAATCAGATAGAGGGTGAAAGTCGCTCCTGAAGGGGTGCAAGAAGCCAGTGCGAGGGTGAAAGACACAATGGAGTAGGGGGCGCCCACAACGCCAACGGGCGCCGGGCTGGTTTCGCCTTGCCCGACACCTCATGCACCATCATCGGACTGACGCCAGTGCTCGTAGGACGGCTGCGCAGGTCCGCCCATAACGCGGTCACCAGAGTAAGTGTCCCAGTCACCTTCAGCGTCCAGCCTCGCTTATACAACAAGGACCTCTACAAGGCACGCCACCTCATCGAGAACTTCTTCGCCAAGCTCAAGCAGTTCCGCGCTATCGCTGCACGCCACGATAAACGCGCCATCGATTTCTTGGCCGGGATCCACCTTGCTGCTACGATAATCTGGCTCAATTGAGAACACGCCTTAGGGATGCGCGGAATGCAGACCGAAGCGGAAACGCGGAATTCGCAACCGCTCATTGGCCGCGAAGCCGCAGCGTTCGCCATGATAGCCTATCGGCGAATGGCCTTCATCCGCGCGTTCGAGCGGCGATGCCTCGATTTGAGCGCGACCACGCCGGCGGTGGTTGCCGGCTCGATGCATTTCTGCGCCGGGCAAGAAGCGATTCCGGTGGGGGCCGCCGCCGCGCTCGGCCCGCACGACCGCCCAATCAGTGATACGGATGGCGACCACGGGGCTACCACGACCGAAGTCGTATGAACGGCCATCGGGCGCAACGATCGTCAGCGTACCTTCGCGGATGCTCCGCGACATCAGGCCGTGCAGAAGCAACATCCTCGCATTCGGCCGAGGTGATCGCCTTGGTGAGAGCACCGATTCTGGTTGCGCGACGTAGGAAATTGCATCTGCCGCGTCTGATGGCGCCGAATATTGCCGTGGGAGACTAGGGCGTTTCGTCGATTAAGGCAAATGGCTGCGGCGGCGAGGTGAACGGCGGCGAGAAAGTTCCTTGCGGTCTTGTCGTATCGGGTCGCGATGGCGCGGAACTGCTTGAGCTTGGCGAAGAAGTTCTCAATGAGGTGGCGCGCCTTGTAGAGGTCTCGGTCGAAGTCGCGAGGCAGCCGGCGGTTCGCCTTTGGTGGGATCACCGCTGTCTTTCCGGCAGCGGCAAGCGGGGCGATGACCCGCGCGTCGGCGTCGAAGGCTTTGTCGGCGATCAGCGTCTCGGCCTGCATCGATGGCAGCAGGTGGTCGGCACCCATGAGATCGTGCGCTTGCCCGCCGGTCAGGAAGAAGCCTGTGGGATTGCCGAGCGCGTCGACCAGCGTGTGGATCTTGCTGCTCAATCCGCCGCGGGATCGTCCGATCGCCTGATCCTCGCCCGCTTTTTTTGGGCGCCGGCGCTGTGCTGATGGGCGCGCACAATGGTGCTGTCGATCATCGCGTATTCGTTGTCGGCGTCGGCTGCGAGATGCCGGAACACCCGCTCCCATACCCCGGACTCGGCCCAGCGGCTGAAGCGCCGATGCGTGTTTTTCCAATCGCCGAAGCGTTCGGGCAGGTCGCGCCACGGGATGCCCGCGCGATACCGATAGAGTACCGCCTCGACGAACTGCCGGTTGTTCTCCGCCGCAACCCCGACGTGACCCTCACGCCCGGGCAGAAGGTCCCGAATACGGCAAGGAGCCGAACGCGCTGATTGCGAAGCTCGGGTTCGAGCAAGGACAGGGCTGGGTCGACTTCAAGCGGGCGAATCCGGTCAACAAGAAGATCGAACGCAAGTACGGCCTACGTGATCCGTACGAATGATGTCGTCTGCGGCGTCGGCTACTACTACATGGGATAGTCCGCCGCGAGCACCGGCCGTCTACATTCGAGGCCAAAGGCTAGGCAATGAGCTTGATGGCCATCGCGATGGCAGCGCCGAAAAGTCCCAAAAAACATCCAAGCGCGTAGCATACGCCGAGCCCGACAGACCCCGGACCAGCCTCGATTGCCGTATCAATGACTTTGCTCATATGGGAATTCTCCCATCGAAGAAGGGCCATGAATTCAGCGAGAGTGGCGCGGTTGTCGT
>JBGPNG010000239.1:0-4257 GCA_041487395.1 Dongiaceae bacterium | reverse complement strand
GGCCCAGGTCTTGGCGCCGGCGGGGCGCAACAAACTGATCCTCGTTGTCGAGGACAATGAAACCATGCGCAGCGTCGTCGTGAAACAACTGGCCGATCTGGGGTATCGCTCGTTGGAGGCGGATACCGCCCAGACGGCTCTCGCCGTGCTCGAACGGAACGCCGACGTCGATCTGCTGTTTTCCGATGTGGTCATGCCGGGGGGAATGAGCGGCTTCGAACTTGCCCGCGAGGCGCTCGAGCGGCGCGCCGGTCTGGGCATTCTGCTGACATCGGGCTATACGGCCAACACCCTGACGAACGGCTCTCAGGATGCGGCCGGGTTCGAGCTGCTGAACAAACCCTATCGCAAACAAGAGCTCGCGGCGAAGTTGCGTAAACTTCTCTCCTAGAAACGGCGGGATTCATGGGACGGTTCGCTAGGGTGAGGGAAGCGCAATGAAGCGCCTGCTTTTGATAGATGACGAGCCCGGCGTGACGGATTTCATTCAAACTGTCGCCACCGAACAGGATTTCGAGGTCCGCACGGCGAACCGCCCGACGGATTTCATGGAATCCTGCAGGAAATTTCCACCGGATGCCATCATCCTCGATCTTGCCATGCCCGGTATCGACGGCGTCGAACTGCTGCGCTGGCTGGCCGATGAGAAATGCACGGCGCGGATCGTGATCATCAGCGGTTTCGATCGCCGGGTGCTCGATGCCGCCGGCCGCTTGGGGGAAGCGAAGGGGCTGAACATCGTCGATACGCTGTCGAAGCCGATTCGCCTGGTCGCCATGCGGGCGGCGCTGAAACGCCTCGGGCAAGAATCTTGAACCGCATGGCGGATGGCGACATCCACGGCGCCTGGGTGCGCCATGAGCTGGGCAAAGCCTTCAAGACGGATGCGCTGACCCTCGTCTACCAACCCAAGATCGATCTCAAGACCGGGCGATTCGCCGGGGTCGAAGCGCTGATCCGCTGGTCGCATCCCAAACGTGGCGCGATTTCACCGGCCGATTTCATTCCCCGGGCCGAGGAAAGCAAGATCATCGACGAACTCACGCTCTGGGTTGCCAATGTTGCGTTTCGGCAAGCGGCGGTCTGGCTGGGCCAGGGCATGCCCGGCACCATCGCGCTCAATGTCTCGGCCCGCAACCTCAACAAGGTGGATTTTCCCGACATCCTGGCCGACCTTTGCTGGCGTCACAATCTGGCGCCGGAAAACGTCGTCGTCGAGATCACGGAAACGGCCTCGCAGCAGATCGTCAAATTGCTGGATACGCTGGTTCGACTGCGGCTCAAGGGTTTCAAATTGGCGCTCGACGATTTCGGCATCGGCTTTTCCTCGCTCGCACAGCTGCAGCAACTGCCTTTTTCCGAATTGAAGGTCGAACGCACTTTCGTGGCGCGCATGGTCGATGCCGAAGACTGCCGCATCATAACCCGGGCGATCATCAATCTGGCTCATGATCTGGGGTTGAAGGTGGTCGCCGAAGGCGTGGAATCCGCCGAGGCCCTGCGCATGTTGGTGGATTTCGGCTGCGATGCCGCCCAGGGCTACCACATCAGCCGACCGGTCGGCGGCGAGGCCATCCCCGGATTGTTTGCCGCAACCTGGCTCGATCTGGGCGCGAACCTCTCCCCAACAAGCAATGAGTCGAAGCAATGAGGATCGGCGATCTTCTTGTGGCCGCGAATCTGGTGAGCGCGGCCGATATCGAGGCAGCGGTCAAACGCCAACTGGCCCAGGGCGGGCGGCTGGGCGAGAGCCTGGTCGCGATCGGCGCCATCAAAGAGGACGCGCTCGAAGCGTTCCTTAAGCAGGTGCCGCCGGTGCCCCTGACGATCGCGGACACGGGCATCAGCGAGACCGAACTGCTCAATCTGTTGATGAAATTGATCTTCGTCAGGGCGCTGGAGACGGCATCGTCCTTCGCCGAAGCGATCAAGCTGCCGCCCAGGGTTGTGGCCGAAATCGTCGAACAGGCGATCACCGGCCAGCTTCTCGTGGCCCTCGGCCGCCTTGGTCCCAGCGGGCTCGACGACATGCGCTACGGCATGACGGACAAAGGCCGCCGCTGGGCGACGGAGGCGCTGGCGCAGTCGGGCTATGCCGGCGCCGCGCCGGTTTCGCTCACCAGCTATTCGGAGAGGATCGTTCGACAGAAGGTCACCAACGAAGTGGTGAGCTGGCCCAAGATCCGGCGCGCTTTCGCCGATCTCGAGATCGCGGACGCCTTCGTCGATCAGATCGGGCCGGCCGTGCGCTCGGGCCGCGCCGTCCTGCTGTACGGTCCTCCGGGCAACGGCAAGACGTCGGTGGCCCAGCGGTTGGGCCGGATCTTCGCCGATGTCATCTACATCCCCCAGGCCGTCATGATCGAAGGCCAGGTCATGCGCGTCTTCGACCCCAATCTTCACGTTCCCATATCGGTCGAGGTACCGGGCGAAGCCAAAACCTCGATGACGGTGCGCCGCGAGGATTTCGACGCGCGATGGGTTCCCTGTCGCCGGCCTTTCGTGGTGACAGGCGGCGAGTTGACCCTGGAGATGCTGGATCTGCGCCATGAGGCAAACGCCAATTTCTACGAAGCGCCGTTGCATGTGAAAGCATCGGGCGGCTGTCTTCTGATCGATGACTTCGGCCGCCAGCTCGTGGCGCCGGCGACCTTGCTGAACCGCTGGATCGTTCCGCTCGAAAGCCGCATGGACTATCTCAAGCTCCATACCGGCAAGAGCTTCGGCCTGCCGTTCGAGGCGCTGGTGATCTTTTCGACCAATCTCGAGCCGGCCGATCTCATGGATACGGCCTTTTTGCGGCGCATTCCCTATAAGCTGGAGATCAAGGGCCCCTCGCGAGAGGCCTATCGCCATATTTTCGATACCGTATCGGCAGCGAACGGCCTGACGCTGAGCGACGCGGACTTCGACTATATCATCCATGAATTGCTGGAAGCGCGAGGCATTGAGCTGGCGAATTATCACCCCAAATTCTTGATCGACCAGATCGTGGCGGCCTGCGGGTTCAAGGAGATGCCGCCGCGCTACGATCGCCAGCTTATCGACTATGCGTTGAGCAATCTGACGGTCAAGCGATCGCAAGCCCGGCAGGCCACGCTCGCCAAGGCTTCTTGACCGTCGGATGTTTGCGCCCAGGCAGGACAAGACATGAAAACTGCCTCTTCATCGCCGGGTATATTTGTTCATGCCGACGCTTGGCTCTCCGAGGCACATCGGCAAGCATCTGCGGGAACTCGGCCCCCGCCGTGGCGTTGCCCGGCATGCGGTTCCCGCGGAATGAGTTTCAGCCGGCCGCTACGCTCAGTCGAACCCGGCCTCGTCCGGCCGGAGAATGGACGCGAGATTGCCGAAGACGCGCAATCCTGATCGCCTGCCCCGCGGCACCGGCAAACGGCAGGGTTCGCGACCGGCCGGTCGCGGCTCGCCATCCAAGCGAAACGAAGATGCACGCCGGGAGGGCGAAGCACGCTTCCGCAGCGCCTTCGAGACGACCGGGCATGGCATGGCGATTACTGCCCTCGATGGCCGGTTCGTGGATGTCAATGAGGCGCTGACGAAAATCGTCGGCTATGGCCAAGACGAACTACAGCGGCGCGATTTTCAGTCGATCACTCATCCCGACGATCTTGAGGCCGACCTTGGCTATATGAAGCGGCTGCTGGCTGGAGAAGATCGCACCTTTGAGATGGAAAAGCGCTACGTCCACAAGGATGGGCGCACGATCTGGGTTCAGCTGAATGTCGGGCTGATTCGCGGCCCGCGCGGGCAGCCGCTCTACTTCGTAGCGCAGATCCACGACATCACGGAGCGCGAGGAGGAGGAGAGGGCTCGCCGACTGACTGAAGCCGCGCTCACGCAGGCTCAGAAGCTGGCAAAGCTGGGCTATTATCGTTGGTCCAAATCTCAACAGAAGCTGATCGAGTGCAACGACGATTATCTCAGAATCTTCGGCCTGGCACCTGGGTCGATAGCCGGGAACCTGAAAGGGGTGGAACCCTACCTTCATCCCGACGATCGCCGGCGCGTGATCCAAGCTTATCGCGCGGTGGAGGCCGAAGGGCGGGCGGTTCAGCTCGAGTTCCGGATTCTGCGGACCGACGGAGCCGTGCGCTACCTGCGCGATTTGAATGAACCCGAACTCAGCGCCGCCGGGCCGCCCGATATCTGGTTCGGCACGGTCCAGGACATCACCGAACAGAAGGAAATGGAGATTCGGCTGAGTGAATTGGCGACTGTCGACGAACTGACCGGGGC
>JBGPNG010000238.1:0-4276 GCA_041487395.1 Dongiaceae bacterium | reverse complement strand
TATTTCGGAACCTCATCCCAAGGAAATGCATCAATGATCTGACGTGCCACCCACTCGGCTGTCGGATGGCCCGTCACGTTCACCGATACGATTCGGCGCCGATCCTGCTACAGGATCACGAAGGCATTATCAAGATTACCCGATCTATCCTGCTTAGCGACCGCGGATGGGGAATTGGTAGGGACAAGTCCAGAACTTCACGAGTCGCATGCCGCGCGTGCGGTCCACCGATCTCTTTCCCCTCAACGCTATTTGACGATCGGCCAAGGCTTTTCGCACTGCTGGAAAAAGCTTCGCTCGGGGCTGTCGAAGGGATAGCCGATGGCAATCTGCCCCGGGTGGCGGGCAACCGTCAGTTTCATGCTCAGGGGATCGAAGCGGCAAAGATCCATGCAACCGCTCTTCGGCGGCGCGTCGCAGGGCCAAGCGGCCGGCGTCGTCGCTGGCAGCAGAAAAGTCATCTGCGGCTTCAGGTGGTAGGGCTGCTTCCAATTGGCGTTCTGCTTGCCATCGTAGTCGACCCCAGGCGTGTTGAGGCAGATGTTGCAGGGCCATAGCAGCTTGTCATTGTTGAACAGGTTTTCCGGCTTGCCGGGCGCAGGCGGCGTCGGCGTCGGCGTATTGGCTGCCGGTTGCGCGCCGGGCGCATAGCACTGCTGGATGAATCCCGCCGTGGCAACCGGTCCTTTGAATTCCACCCCCTGCAGGGTCTTCAGATAGTCGAGGGTTTCCGGTGTATCCTCGCCGGTGGACCAGGAGCCGGCAATATAAGTGGCGCCGGCCACCTTATCGCCATAGAGCGGGATCGGAATCGACTTGTCGATATCGACGAAAGTGATCTCGTTCACGGGCCAAGGGAAATTGGCCTTCACCAAGAGCCTGAACCCGACCTTGACGTTGAAAGAGGCCGCGACATTGAGCCCCGCAATCATCGTGGCGGCGGAGAACCGCGTGCTGATGAAGCGGAACTCCTGGTTCTCGATATGGTTGGAGCCTTCGCCTACGCCTAAATCGAACTGTCCGCCGGCCCCCGCTTCCACGGTCGGCGCGATGGTGACATAGGCCTCCGGCGGGCTGAGAAAGGGGATGTCATAGATCCAGGATGGCAGCAGATCCTTCGGGTTCTCCGGATATTTGACCTCCGCCTTGGCCGCGACGCTGATGGAGGGCTCAGCTTCGGCCGTCGAGCGGGCCATCGAGGGATCGAGCTCCGGGCGCAAGACGAGTCCCGAACCCGGCCCCGTCCATACGCCGGTATCGGCGATGGTGCCGCGTGTCCCAAGCCCGATCTGGCTCAGCCAGCCGGTGCGCATGTTCCCCATATTGGGATAATTCACCACCTTGGCGCTTTGCTGCACCCCTTGGTCCAGGCCATAGATATCGCTGAAACGCACGGCATACGGGCTGCCCAGGAAATTCGGGATGTCGGTATGGGTGGCGGCGAAGGGGCTGGCGATGACGCTGGTTCGCGTGTGGTATTCGAATTTCGGTGTGACGGTGAAAACGCCGATGGGCGTCGTTACCGGGAAGCCAGGGGTCTGAATCCCGAGGTCGCGGGTCTTGGCCTCGGCGGTCAGATTGATGGTAAAGGCCCTGTCGATCTCGCGATTGCCCGCCACCGGCTTCGCGCCCATTTCGGCATAGATCCGTTTGGTCAGCGTGAAATCCTGGGTGATCGCTTCGGTCCGGCCGACGACCGGCATGTCGAGCATGATCATGCGATAGCCCCGGACGACCGGATTGATGCGCTGGAAGTCGCGAAAGCCGATCTCCTGCGTCGCCATCAGCGTCCCGATGCCGAGGTTGATGGAGGCTTGCGACTGGATGGGTCCGTGCAGCTGCGGGCTAAGCTCGCGCAAGCTGCAGACGAGCGTATCGGCCATCAGTTCGCCCGACCCGCCCATGCCGTTCCACTGGCCGCCTTGGGGCAGGGGCTTACCGAGCGCGGTACCCAAGAAGACCTGCCGGGTCGTACTCTGGCAGCTGCTCTTCGCCGTCGGGCAATATGAGCCTGGGATCAGGTTGCAGAGCTTGGCGACGTTATCCAGCAGGGCGGCGCCGGCGCATTCGGTCTGCAGCGGGCCCAGCACTGCCTTGCCGGCCCTGAGCTCCGCCTCCTGGGCCAGAGCGCCCACGCCCGAGACAATCCATGCCAGGCTTGCAAGTGTTACTAGCACCCGTGCCATCGTGAGCCCTCCCCGCAACAGGCATCGGCCGAACGATCTAAGAGCGAATTCTCTCCGATCTTGGACCCCGGCCGGTGGCGCGTAGACAACATAGGTTCATTCCGACCACGATTACGTCACCGAGAGATTGACACCGACCCGGAGCATGATTTTCCGATCTTCGGACAATCCGGCGTTGGCGGCTTCCATTGCCCCCTGTAGCTCGACCGCGCCGGCAACGGTATTGACCGCGCTGGCAAACTCCACGAGGACCCCGTCGCCCATCATCTTGATGAAGCGACCGTGATGCTCGGCGACAAGCGGCTGAAAAGTGTCTCGACGGCGCGTCTTGAGGGTTGCCAGGGTGCCGGCTTCGTCCGCCTCCATCAGCCGGTTGTAGCCGACTACATCGGCTGCAAGTCGGCGATCCACGCCATGATCCTCCGGAATAGCTCGGCTGAAAGCGCAATATTAACCGACATTTCCCAGATGGACGGCCCATCAGCCAATCGCAAGGATAGCATAGCACGGGCGCCGGCCTCCGAGAAGTGCCGAGGCGCAACTTGGCGCTCCGAAACTGCCCGACTTCGCGATCAGCCACCTGTAGGGCGCAAGAATCCGATCTGGCGCTTCCGCCTAATGAAGTCGAGTGACAAACTCTCCCTGCGACGGCTTCGGGGAGGGGATAGATAAGTGTTTCAATGGCTGGCGAGGGCGATCGCAGGCTTCTTTAAGTCGAGAGCCTCCTTGGTTGCGGAGAACCTTTGCCTACGCCAACAACACCTCGTCCATCAGCGTCGGCGCCCTCGGCCACGGCTGAGGGACGCCGATCGGCGGTTCCGATCCTGGCTAGTACCCGCTTTCGCAGAAGTGTGATTCATGATTCAACATTGCGATGATTCCAACCCGCCGCGGCAGTAGACTCGCGAATTAGATCATCGACGATGACATGAAATTATCCGAGAGGAATGCACGGCCGTGATTTATCTGGAATTCATCGAACGCGACAGGTGGGTGCCGATCGAGGTCTTTCGCCATATCGGCAATCAACAATCGAGCTGGTCCGAGGGTGCGGTCGATCGCATGGTGCTCCAACTCGGCCGGACCATGCGGCTCGGTCCCCGCCCCAGCTATCTCTGCCTGTGGGACATTCCCGACATCGGCCGATTGGACGCCTGGGAAACCTATTTCCATTCGTCGGCTGCAGCTGAGAACCGCCGAAGCCAAGCGATGCATCGCTCGATCAACATCGACCGTGCGGGATTGTATGACGTCCTGCATCAAGGGCCTTCGATAGAGGCACCTGTCTACATCGTCGAATACAGCGAGCCGCTCAAGGTTGAAAATTCCGAAGTCCAACAAACATTCAGCAAGCGCGCCACGCGCCACCACGAGCTTCAGCTGATATTCCTTCTCCGCCGACTCGGTCACCTGGGTCCCGATCCGGCTCTGATGTCGATCTGGGGAGCGCCTTCCTATGTTGCGGCTGAGCCGCTTCTTCGGGACACGTCACTCGCCAATGTTCAGTTGGTGGACGTGGGCATCTATCGCAGCTTCGGAGAGGAAATTCTGTAGCCCTGCAATAGCCGGACGGCTACAGAATTTCTTGCGCGAAATCGCGATACACGCCGGCCACTGACTGCACGATATCGGCTGTGCGACGAGACCCTCTTACGATGGCTTCGATCGCGACGTAACTGTCCACGGCCCAAATCGCCATTCCCCCAGGGTCGGGAGCCAGTAGGCCGATGCGGCGGATGACCATACTCAGATCTGCATTCTCGTGCAGTTTCTGTCTATCTAGAAAAGAGGTCTTCAGTTCGACGTCGCTTGTCGAACTTGCGACCGAAATAAACTCGACATGATAAAGTCGACCCGAAAGCCGTTCCCTGGCCGGAATAATCTCGTCATAGCATCCGGCCCGGAAGTGATGGATGGCCTGATGCTTGGCATGCATCCTTCTGTCGCGCCCATGCTTCTCCGAACGGAAATGCGCTTCCCACTCATCGAGACGCTTGAAGCTATGAAATCGGCAGAAGGCCATATAGGCGGGGTGGGGCCCAATTCGCATCGTGCGCCCGATTTGGCCAAGCAACTCATCGTCGGGATCG
>JBGPNG010000237.1:0-4285 GCA_041487395.1 Dongiaceae bacterium | reverse complement strand
TGACCGCCGGCACGAACCAGGGCCGCCCGCGGTAGAACCATTTGCTCGGGAACCCTCGGTCGTCGAATGCCGTCTTGCCTTCGGGCGAACCCAGGATGGCGAGCGCGGTCTTGTGGCCGAAATATGTTCCGGCCGGCAACCCGGCGAAGCAATAGCCCATGGCGTAATGAATTCCGTCCACCAGGCCGATATGGGGATATAGGTCGAAGCTCGCTGCGCAATAGCCGCTCCAGACATGGCTCAGTTTCACATCGCCCAGTTGCGGCAGAATGCGCAGCAGACGCCCGCGGAGCTTGGCCGCCATGCGCGGCAGATCTTCCGTCGCCGTTCCGGTTAACCCGCCGAACAACAGCCGCTTGCCGTCGGGCGAGCGGCGCAGGAAATCGATGTCATTATGCCAGTCGTGGGTGGTGCGCCAATTCGGCAGGATGCGCTGGGCCGCTTCTGCGCCAAGTTCCTCGGTCGCGATCATGAATCCGCGGAAAGGAATTACCCGGTGTTGCAGATAGGGAAGCGCTGGACCGCTATAGCCATTGGTCGCCACTACGACATTGCGCGCCCCGATCTCGCCCCTATCGGTGGTCAACGCGAACTCCTTGCCTGCCCGCGCAATGGCGCGCACCTCGGTTCGATCGATCACTTGCGCGCCGGCGGTTCGCGCGCGATCCAGCAGTCCCTGATGATAGAGTCCGGAATGAAGACTGCCGAGATCGGGGATGACGGCGCCCCCATGATAGATGTCGCTGGCGAGTTCGCGATGCAACTCGGCCTTCGGCACCATCTCAAAGGCTTCCCCCAGATGCTTCTGCTTGAGCGCCAGCATCGAGGCGATCTGCTCATAGTGATTCGGCGCATTGGCGACGATAAGGCGGCCGCATCGGTGAAGACCGCAGTCGATTTTCTCCCGCTCGATCAACCCAAGTACGTAATCGAAAGCCGCTTGCAGCTCGCGATAGACCGCCATTGCGTGATCGAGGCCGGCGCTCTCGCACAGCGAGGGGAAGCTGTGCTTGAAGGTGCGACCGATGAAGCCGGCGTTGCGCGTGCTGGCGCCGAAGCCGGCTTCGTTCTTTTCCAATACCGCGACACTGCGCCCGGCTCGGGCCAGCGTGAGGGCCGCCGACAGGCCGGTATAGCCCGAGCCGATGATGGCGACATCGACCCGCGAGGGCAGGGATGCCGCGCCCAGATTCGGGCGTGGTGCCGCGTCCCACCAATAGGGCGCGCTTCTGAAGCCGGGAGCGAAAATGCCGTTCCGTTCGCTACCCACCGGCGGGTCTTTCAGCCGCCCATGGACATGCCGCCGTTCACGCGCAGGACCTGTCCCGTGATGTAGCCTGCATCGTCGGAAGCCAGGAAGGCCATAGCCGCGGCGATATCCGAAGGCTTGCCATAGCGACGCATGGGCACCAGGCCGAGGGCGGCCTCAAGTCCCGCGGGATCAATCTCGCCCAGCATTTCGGTGGCGATATAACCGGGGGAGACGGCGTTGACGGTCACGCCCTGGCGCGCGACTTCGGCGGCGATGGGCCGCATCATGGCGGTGATGCCGCCTTTGGAGGCGGTGCAGACCGAATATTTGTTGCCACCGAAATCGGCGATCTCGGTGATGCAGGAGCCGGTCGCGATGATACGGCCCCATTTCTGTTTCAGCATGGGCGGCAAGGCCGCCTGACAGACATTGTAGAAGCCGTGCAAATTGTTTTCGATGGCCGAAGCCCAGTCCTTATCGGTGCTGGCGATGAATGGCCGATCGATGACGATGCCGGCGTTGCTGACCAGAATGTCGAGCCGGCCATAAGCCTTGATAGCGGCCTTGATCAGGCGCCGTGCCTCGGCCTTCTTTGAGACGTCGGCCTTGACGGCGATCGCCTCGCTCCCGGCCTTGCGAATGCCGGCGACCACGGCATCGGCGGCTTTCTTGTTCTTGACGTAGTTGACGACGACCTTGGCGCCGTCGCGGGCAAAGCGCTCGGCGATTCCCTTGCCGATGCCGCGCGAACTGCCGGTGACGATGGCAACCTTGCCCTTGAGTTGCATTTGCGTTCCTCCCTGCCTTCCGAGGGCAGGCTAAGGAATCGCAGGCAAAGGTGCAACAGAGTGGCCAGCCCAGCCGACGCCGGGCTCAACCACCCCGCGCGCGTTTGAAGGCGGCGGTCAGATCGTCGTAGGAGGCAGCGCCAGGCAGCATTTCGCCGCCGATGATGAAGGCGGGCGTCCCCTGGATGTTGAGCTTATCGGCCAGACGATAGTTGCGATCGATGATGGCCTTGATCTCGGGCTTTTCCATATCGGCCTTCAGCCGGGGGAGGTCGAGGCCTGCATCGCCGGCCAAGGAAAAGACCGTCGCGTCGTCGAGACTGCCCTTGAAGCCGATCAGCTTGTCATGAAAGGCCAGATATTTGTCTTGTCGCGCGGCGGCGAGCGCTGCTTTGGCGGCGACGATCGATGCCGGGCCCAGGATGGGAAATTCCTTATAGACCAGCCGCACTTTTCCGTCCGTTTGGACCGCCTTGGCCAAGTCGGCCGCCACGGCCTTGCAGTAAGGGCATCGATAGTCGAAAAACTCGACGATCGTCACATCGCCGTCCAAATTGCCGGCGATCGGGCTTGTCGGATCCTTGAATAGTTCGTCCTTCAGCGACGCGATCGTTTGGCGCGTCTGGTCGGCCTTCCGTGCGTCTTGCCGACTTTGGTATTCCTTCAGCGCCTCGATGACCACTTCGGGATGCTGGCGCAGATATTCGGCGACGATCCTTTGAATCTTCTCCACTTCGGCGGGCGAGGGATCCTCGGCGCGCGCAGGCGCGATGCCCGCAAGAAGCAGCGCGATCAAAGCAGCAATGCGAAGCAGCGTCATGGCGTTCCTTCCGCGCGCTAGAGATGCCGACAGCATGACGAACTTGTCTTGCCGAGGCGAGCCTACCGGCTTGGTTTCACGAAAATGTGCGTTCATTCCTCATCCGCCTTGATCATGGCCATGATGTCCTTTGCCCGGATCCGTCCGGGCGAGCCGGCCTCTGCAGCAGATCGACATGCCCGGCCTGCGGATCGAGCCAGGCGGCCGTGAACAGTGGCGTCGCATAGGCGCGGATGGTAGTTTCGGCCTCGGCGTCGCGGATCACGCTCGGCGGCTTGTCGCGGGCGGCTTGCGTCGGCGACAAAATTGGGGCCGCCAGCGAGAACGCCGGCGGCGAGCAGGGAGATGAATTGCTTGCGCATGTCAGCCGTCGACAAAACTACCCAAAAATCAGGGGTTGCCCAAACAGCTAGGTCCTTCGCCTTGCTATCGCAACTGTTTCTTTCCGCCGTTTGCCTGGCGAGCCTGGCAGGTTGCGCAACCGATCCCGAGGAGCCGCGGGCCGGTCTCGGCAGCGGTGCGGTCTCGGGCTTCGCCGGTGCAGTCGCAGCGGACGAACCGCGGGCGGTGCTGGTTGCCCGCGACGTTTTGTCCGGCGGCGGCTCGGCCACCGACGCAGCCGTTGCCGCTTATTTCACGATGGCGGTCACATTGCCGTCCACGGCGGGTCTTGGCGGCGGCGGAGCCTGTCTGGTGCATGACGCCAAGAAAAAAACCGTCGAGGCTTTCCTTTTCCTGCCGCAGACCTCGGCGGATGGCCAACTCGGCCTGCCCGGCAATGTGCGCGGCATGGCCCTGATGCAGGCCCGCCACGGCCGGTTGCATTGGGCGGAGCTTCTGGGGCCGGCAGAGCAACTTGCCCTGCAGGGTACGTCAATCAGCCGCGCGCTCGCCCGCGAGATCGTGACCGCCGGTGACAAACTGCGCGGCGATCCGGAGTTGGCCAAAATTTTTGTCGCACCGGACGGCCACCTGCTGGGCGAAGGCGAAAATCTGGTGCAGCCCGAATTGGGTTCGATCATCAGCCAGCTCCGGCTGCGCGGTGCCGGCGATTTCTATGCCGGACTGGTGGCCCAGCGTCTGGTTGAAGCGGCGCAAGCCGCAGGATTGCCGCTGACGGGCGAAACGCTGCGCAGCGCGGTTCCTCAGATGGCCGAGCCGATCCCCGTGGAGAACGGCGGCCGCGTCGTCTATTTCACGCCGCCGCCGGCTGTCGGCGGACTTGTCGGCGCGGAGCTGCTGTCTTTGCTGATCCATACGCAGAATTGGCGCACTGCGTCTTCGAGCGAACGGCCCCATCTATTTGCCGAAGTCTCGATGCGCGTGTTCGCCGATCGCAGCCATTGGCTGCAACCAGGCGGTAGCAGCGCCGCGGCGCCGGCTGACCTGCTGGCTGAATCGCGGCTCGGCGAACTGATGGCGGGA
>JBGPNG010000236.1:0-4304 GCA_041487395.1 Dongiaceae bacterium | reverse complement strand
TCCTGCAAGACAATTGTCAGCCAGCCGGGCCGGTCGGCCAGCGGTGCCACGTCGACCGCCACCAGCCGGCGCCCGAGCGAAGAGCCTTCCAGGGTCATTTGCCGGTCGGCGATGCTGGCGCCGTCGCTGCGCGACTGGCTGAGAAGCGAGAACAGGGAACTATCGCCGGGCAAGAAATCTCCGAGTGGCCGGCCGGCCGACGGCATGCCGAGGAACTGATCGGCCGCTGCATTCGCAAAGCGAATCTGATTGTCGCGATCGACGGCCAGAATCGGCAACGGCAACGATTGGATCAGCTGGCCGGGATCGACCCCAGCAACCGGCACGAAAGCCAGCGCGGGTTCCGAGGCGGACATCAGGCGGCCAGCCGTTCGATCAGCGGGCGGTAAAATCCGGCGATCGCCTCGATTGCGCCCGCCGGATCGGCGACGCGATTGAACGCGGCGCGAAACTCGGCCGAGCCCGGCAGGCCCTTGCTGTACCAGCCGATATGCTTGCGCGCGATGCGCAAGCCGCTGCCAACACCGTAGTGGGACAGCATCGCCTCGTAATGCTCGATGACGGTGGCGCATTGCTCGCCCAGGGGCGGATCGGCCAGCGTTTGGCCAGTGTGCAGATAATGGATGACCTGGTTTGGAAACCAGGGTCGGCCATAGGCCCCGCGCCCAATCATCACGCCGTCGGCGCCGGACTCTTCAAGCGCCCGGCGCACCCCGGCCAGATCGACGATATCGCCGTTCACGATGACGGGAATGCTGACCGCTTCCTTGACCTGGCGGATGAAAGCCCAATCGGCGCTGCCGTCGTAGAACTGGCAGCGCGTCCGCCCGTGCACCGTGATCATTTTGATTCCGCAGTCCTGGGCGATGCGTGCGAGCCGCGGGGCGTTGCGATTGGCATCGTCCCAGCCGGTGCGCATCTTCAGCGTGACCGGCAACGAAACCGCTTTCACGGTCGCCTCCAAAATTCGACCGGCATGGATCTCGTCGCGCATCAACGAGGAACCGGCATGGCCGTTGACCACCTTCTTCACGGGGCATCCGAAATTGATGTCGATGAGGGCAGCACCTCGGTCTTCGTTCAGCTTCGCCGCCTCCCCCATTACTTCGGGCTCGCAGCCGGCAAGCTGCACGGCCATGGGGAATTCCTCGGGCATCGTTCCTGCCATGAGCAGCGACTTGCGGGAATCCCGGACCAGAGCTTGGCTGGCGATCATCTCGGACACGACAAGGCCCGCCCCGCCGCGCTTCACCAGCCGGCGGAAGGGTAGATCCGTGACGCCGGACATGGGCGCCAGTACGACAGGCGCTTCCAAGCTCAACGGGCCGATTTGAATGCTCATTTGTTAGGCAGTCGCCAGAAATGCTTAATCCGTAAGCAATTCTAATCTGCTCATGTTGCAGTGCAATAGAAAACTAGCGCCTGCCAACGCTCTTATGAAAGGAGAACGTCTCGGACGAACTTCACGCCCGGATATGCCAAGGTCAGCAACAGATACGCCGTCAGCACGAGACGGGTCGCCCGGCGGCCTCGCAGCCCCGTGCGCCAATACAGCCACAGCAAAAGGCCTAGAACGACGAAGGCCAGCAAGGAGAGAGTCGTCTTGTGATCGAAGACGAGCAACCGGCCGGACATGAGATACTGGGTCGCCATGCCGCTCAATACGCCGAAGCCGAGCACGATTTCCGCCGCGGTCAACAGGCCGTGCAGCAGCCGCTCGCCGTCGGCGACGGCCGGCAGGCTTTGCAGAAAGGCGCTGCTCTGGCGGCGCTTCAAGCCCCGCTCCTGCAACAGACCGGCGAAGCCCGCGACGGCCGCGATCGTGGCGAGACCATATGTGGCGATCGATACGGCGATATGGAGATCGAGCCAGGCGGCGGAGTTGGCAGGCGGAAGCGTTTCGATCGGCCAGGCAGCGAACAAAGTGCCCGCAATGCCGAGCAGGAATGCATATCCCGCCAGGAGCGGCAGCAATCGCCAAGCTGTCTCATTGAGCGCCACGATGATGGCGAAAAGCATCATGGCGGCCGCGACACTGACCCACAGCGCGCCGGACAAACTAGGCTGCCAGCCGCCGGCGTTCTGGACCACGACAAGGCAGGTCGGCCCCGCGACCGCGACGATCAGCAGCGACCAGACGACGACATCGCGCTGGGCGCGCGGCCGAAGCAACAACAATGCCGCGGGCAACAGCGACAGCAAAGCAGCGAAATGCAGCAGCATGGCGCCAAGCGCTACAGAGAAAAGCCAAGCTTGGCAAGCGTCGGCCAGGAAGCTTAGGCTCCGCCCGCCATGACGACCATCGATACCATTGCGCTCATCGTCGCTGCCGGCCGCGGGCAGCGTTTCGGCACCGCGATGCCAAAGCAGTATTTGCCCCTCGCCGGCAAACCGGTGCTGCGTCATAGCCTGGAGAGATTCGTGCGCCATCCGAAGATCGGCGCGGTTCGCGCCGTGATCCATGGCGACGACCGGCCTCTTTACGATGCGGCAGCAACGGGGCTGACGCTGCTGGCGCCCGTTACCGGTGGCGCCACGCGGCAGGAGTCCGTGCGTCGTGGTCTCGAAAGCCTACGCGATCTCAAGCCCGCCCATGTGCTGATCCACGATGCGGCACGGCCCCTGGTCGATGCCGCCCTGATCGACCGGATGCTCGGGGCGCTCGCCTCCAGTTCGGGCGCCATCCCTGCCCTGCCCGTTTCCGACACCGTCAAGCGCGCCGAGAACGGCCGCGTGATCGAGACCCTGGATCGTCGGACGCTATGGCGCGCCCAGACGCCCCAGGCGTTTCGCTATGGCGATATACTGGCAGCACATGCCGCCGCTGCCGGGCGCGAATTGACCGACGACGCGGCGGTCGCGGAGGCCGCCGGCCTTGCCGTGGCGCTGGTCGAAGGAACGGAGGAGAACTTCAAGGTGACGAACGAGACCGATCTTCGTCGCGCCGAGCAGCTGCTGTCGCCGAGCATCGACGTTCGCTGCGGAAATGGCTTCGACGTTCATCGTTTCGGTCAAGGAAATCAGGTCATGCTCTGCGGCATCGCGGTGCCCCACGACCAAGGCCTGGAGGGCCATTCCGACGCCGATGTCGGGCTGCATTCGCTGACCGACGCGATCCTGGGCGCTATCGGTGCCGGCGACATCGGCCAGCATTTCCCGCCCGGTGATCCGCGTTGGCGCGGCGCTGATTCCGCTCAATTCCTGGCCCATGCCGGCTCATTGGTCAGCGAGCGCGGCGGTCGCATCCTCTCGGCGGATATCACGCTCATCTGTGAGCGGCCGAAGGTCGGGGCCTATCGCGCGGCCATGGTTGCCCGCGTCGCCGAGATCCTCGGCCTCGATCCCTCGCGCATCAGCGTCAAGGCGACGACGACGGAGGGCCTGGGATTCACCGGCCGCGGCGAAGGCATCGCCGCCCAGGCCACGGCGACCATCGCCTTATGAGCGATGCCGCGGCCCTGCTCGACCGCTATCGCCGCGCGGGTCTGCGCATCGTCACGGCCGAATCCTGCACCGGCGGAATGGTGGCGGCCAGGTTGACCGATATTGCCGGGTCGTCCGACATTGTCGAGCGCGGCTTCGTCACTTATTCCAACGAGGCGAAAACCGAAATGCTGGGCGTTCCAACTGCGTTGCTGGCGCAATATGGCGCGGTCAGCGCGCAGGTCGCGCGATCCATGGCCGAGGGGGCACTCGCCCATGCCCGCGCCGACGTCGCAATCGCCGTTACCGGCATTGCCGGCCCGAGCGGGGCGACGGCGGGCAAGCCCGTGGGCCTGGTCTATCTTGCGATCGCGCGGCGGGGCCAGGAAACCCAGGTCGAACGCCAGCATTTCGCCGGCGACCGGCGGACCGTGCGCGATGCCGCCGCCGAGCGCGCATTGGAATTGCTCGACGCGGCAGCCGGGTGAGCCGGCGCATCTTCGGCCTCGACTTCAGTGGTGCAAAGAAGGCTGGCCGGCTGATCTGGCTGGCGGAAGGCGAGATCACCGTCGCCGGGATCAAGATCGTGAGCTGCGTTCCAGCATTCGACCTTCCCGGTAGTGGCGTCGATAGGACGACATGCCTGGCGGCCGTGTGCGATTTCATCGCCCGCACACCGGATGCGATCTTCGGCTGCGACTTTCCCTTCAGCTTGCCGCGCGCCCTGATAAAGGCTTCGTCATGGCTCGATTTCCTTGCCGGCTTCGATCACGCCGACGCCGATGCCTTTCGCACGCATTGCCGCAAGCAAAGCAAGGGCCGTGAGCCCAAGCGAGCGACCGACAGGGAATCGAAGACGCCTTGGTGCGCGTTCAACATTC